>NZ_JBFAJD010000028.1:0-132706 GCF_040655035.1 Streptomyces sp. NPDC050549 | reverse complement strand
GGATTTCCAGCCCGTCCGGCGTTTGAGGACGAGGCCGTTCAGGCCGAAGCGGGGGTCTGGGGGCGGCAGCCCCCAGGGACGGGTAGGGGCGGCGGGGGCGAGATCCCTCATCATGAAGCCATGCGCGCTGCCCGTCTCATCAAAATGGTGCTGCTGCTCCAGTCCCGCGCCTCCATGACCGCCGCCGAGCTGGCGCGGGAGCTGGAGGTGTCCGAGCGGACGGTGACGCGGGACGCGCAGGCGCTTTCCGAGGCGGGTGTGCCGGTGTACGCGGAGCGGGGACGCGCCGGTGGGTACCGGCTCGTCGGCGGGTACCGGACGCGGCTGACCGGCCTGGCCCGGGGCGAGGCGGAGGCGCTGTTCCTGAGCGGGCTGCCGGGGGCGCTGCGCGAGATGGGGCTGGAGGACGCCGCGTCGGCGGCCCGGCTGAAGGTGTCCGCGGCCCTGCTCCCGTCCCTGTCGGACGCCTCGCACGCGGCGGCCCAGCGGTTCCACCTGGACGCGCCGAGCTGGTTCACGGAACCCAAGACCCCCGAGCTCCTGCCCGCCGTAGCGGACGCGGTGTGGGACGACCGGCGTGTGGTGGCCCGGTACCGGCGCGGGGACTCCGACGTCGAACGGGAACTGGAGCCGTACGGGCTCGTGCTCAAGGCGGGCGTCTGGTACCTGTGCGCGCGGGTGGCGGACCACGATTCCTTCCGGGTGTACCGGATCGACCGTTTCACGGCGGTCGACCCGGCGGCGCCCGACGAACGCTTCACGCGCCGGGAGGACTTCGACCTCCCGGCGTTCTGGGAGGACCGGGCGGAGCAGTTCGCGCGGTCGATCCTGCGGGCGGAGGTGGTGGTACGGGTGTCCCCCGAGGGCGCCCGAAGACTGCCGTACGCCGTCGATCCCACCGCCGCGCGGGAGGCGCTGGACCTCGCGGCCGCACCGGACGGCGACAGGGACGGCGACAGGGACGGGGACGGGTGGGTGACGGTGACCCTCCCGGTGGAGTCCGAGGAGGTGGCCCACGGCCAGCTCGCGGGGCTGGGTCCCGAGGTGGAGGTGCTGGCTCCGGCGAGTCTGCGGGCACGGTTCGTGCGCGACACGGTGAGACTGGGTGCGCTGTACCGCCCATAACGATCTGCCCCTCTCCAGGTGACAATCCGCCGTACTCCACGTGCGCACCACTCCTCCAGGACCGATGCTTGACCCGTGATGGACGAGACGGAGTTCTGGGAGCTGGTGGACGCCACCCGCGAGGCCGCCGAGGGCGACCCCGAGGAGCAGGCGGACCTGCTCGTGGACCGGCTGCTCCTGCTGGATCCGGAGCTGGTGCTGGACTTCGCCCGTCATTTCGAGGCCCGCTACAACCGCGCCTACACCTGGGATCTGTGGGGTGCCGCGTGGGTGCTCCTCGACGGGGCGAGCGACGACGCGTTCGACTTCTTCCGGTGCTGGCTGATCGGCCAGGGCCGCGAGGTCTACGAGGGCGCCGTGCACGACCCCGACTCGCTGGCCGAGCTCATCGACGACTTCGACGACGAGATCGACGGCGACGGGGAGGAGCTCGGATACGCGGCCGACGAGGCGTACGAGCAGCTCACCGGTACCGTCGCCCCCGACCTGGGCATTCCGCCGGCGCCCGCCGAGCCGCTCGGGGCCCCGCTCGACCTGGAGAACGAGGCCGTCCTCGCGGAACGCTTCCCGAAGCTGCGGGAGAGGTTCCGGCAGGAGTGAGGGGGGTACGGCGATGAGTGCCCCGTCCACCGACACACCGGATCCCCGTGAGGTCATTGTGGCTCGAATACCGTACCCGGAGCGTTCCGCCGAAGCCCTCGACAAGCTCCCCACTCCACTGAACGCGTTCCGCATGCTGTCCCACGCCCCGGAGCTGACGGGTCCGGCGATCGACCTGGGGCTGGCGGTGCTCGGGTCGTCGTTGCCGGTGCGGTTGCGCGAGCTGGTGATAGTGGCGGTGGCGGCGCGTACGGACTGCGCGTACGGGGTCGTGCAGCACCGCCCGATCGCGCTGCACGCGGGGGTGACGGCCGAGCAGCTGGATGCCGTCGTCGAACTCCGTGCGGAGGAAGGCGAGTTCGACGCGGCGGAGTCGGCGCTGCTGACCGCGACGGAGGAGCTGCTGGCCCGGCACACGCTCACCGACGGCACATTGGGCTCACTGCGCAAGCATTTGACGGACCGCCAGGTGGTCGAGCTGATCACGACGGTCGGGTACTACACGATGCTGGCCGGCCTGCTGAACGGCCTGGGCGTGGACATCGATCCGGTGGGCGAGCAGTACTGGGAACTGGGCCGCCGGTAGACCCGTGCCGCTTCCGCCGCCGCGCCGGTGACTTCTAGGCGGCGTGGCGGCGGCGGCTCGTGTCCGTCGGGATGTAGGCCTGGTTCCGGTCGGCCCGTACCGCGTGGTGCATCGGGGCCGCGTTGGCCTGGTCGAGCGCGGAGGCCGTGACGGCGGCCGGGCCGAGGATCACGGTCGCGACCGCGCAGACCACCGCCCAGGGGCCGCGGGCGGACTTGGCCCAACCGGCCGACTTCTCCGTGGTGTTGGTGTGACTGCTGTTCATTTTCCCCACCTCCAGTCAGTGCGTGTGCATGACGATAGGGAGCGTGCCTCGGGGGACCCGGTGAGTTGCCTGCGAGAAACCTGTGAGCATGGCGCGGCCAAGTGTTCGCGCAGTTCACAGACTTGAGGTCTTGACCGGTGCCGTGAGGTCCGGCTTACGGTGGCCGCCGCCGAACAGGAGCGCCGTGCCCATGACCAGCCCGTACGTGAAGGAGATCACCCGCGAGGAGCACCTCGCCCATCTCCGGCTGCACCCGGACGCGAGCCATCTGCAGATCCCCGAGTGGGCCGACGTGAAGCCCGACTGGACCGCGGAGAGCGTCGGCTGGTTCGAGGGGGACGCGCTGGTCGCCGTAGCCCTCGTGCTGTACCGGGCGTTCCCCGGGACGGGACGCTCCCTCGCCTACCTCCCCGACGGGCCCGCGATCGACTGGCGGAGCCAGCGCCTCGAACGCTGGCTGGACCCGCTCCTCGCCCACCTGGAGAAGGAGGGCGCGTTCTCGGTCCGCATCGGCCCGCCGCTCGTGGTCCGGCACTGGGACGCAGCCACCGTCGCGGCAGGCGTCGCCGACCCCGCCGTACGGCATCTGCGGGATCTGCCGACGGACGGGATAGACGGCTACGCGCTGGACGCGGCGGACCGCCTCGAACGTCTCGGCTGGCGGCGGTGCAGGGAGAACGAGAACAGCGGGTTCGGGCTCGGACAGCCCCGGTACGGCTGTCGGATTCCGTTGACGGGGCGGTCTGTCGACGAACTGCGCCGCAGTCTCGCCCCGCACTGGCTGCAGGCCCTGCAGACCGCCGAGGGCGGCGGGGTCGGGGTCTTCTGGGGTTCGGCCGACGATCTGCCGGCTTTCCACCGCCTGTACCGCGCCACCGCCGAACGTGACGGCTTCAAGGCCCGCCCCCTCGACTACTTCCGGCGCATGTGGCAGGCGCTCAACGCCGAGGAGTCCGACCGGATGCGGATCTACCTCGCCGAGTACGACGACGAGGTCCTGTCCTCCGCACTCATGATCGGCGTCGGCCCCCGGGTCTGGCACTCCTACCCCGCCTCCGGCCGCCGAGGACGTGAACTCCGCCCCAGCAGCCTCCTGCTGTGGCGCATGCTGTGCGAGGCCCTGGACTCCGGCGCCGACACCTACGACCTCCGGTCCGTCACCCCGTCCCTGGTAGCCGAGGACCGCCTGGTCGGCCGCCTCCTCTTCAAGACCGGCGCGGGCGGCCAGACCGTGGAGTACCTGGGCGAGTGGGAACGCCCCGTGGGCACCCAAGGGAAGATGCTGCAACGGGCGTTGGCGATCTATCTCGGGCGCAGGTAGGGCCTTCAGGGGCGCGGGGAACTGCGCGCCCGGCCCCCACCGAACCCGCACCCGACACCCGACCGAGCGAGGATCCGGGGGCGCAGCCCCCGGGGGACGCGACGGGTAGGGGCGGCGGGGGCGATCAACGCCCCTGCAACCGCGCCGCCCGCTCCCGAACCCCCGGAAGCCGCGCCAGCAGCGCAGCCCCCGGACAACTCGTCATGTAACCGTCCTTGTGCCCCGCGAGAGCGGGAAGCACGGCGGCCGTACCGGCGGCATACCGACTGAGGCTGTTGCTGGAGACCAGCCGCGCCTTGCCGCGCGGATCGACATCCGCGAGCCCCAGTTTCCACGCGGCCAGTGCCGCTATCGCGTCCGTCATCGCCTTCGGGACGGCCATCCCGGAGGTGAACGTGCCGATCGCCGCGATCCCCGCCGTCCGGTGGTTGAACCCCTGTGTGTGCGCACCGGTGACCGCCCGGTCGACACCGCCCGCCCGGCCCTCGTAGATCGTGCCGCACCGGTCGACGAGGAAGTTGTAGCCGATGTCGTCCCAGTCCCGGACGCCGGTCTGGCCGGCGTAGAGGTAGCGGATGATGCGGGGCGCGTCCGCGCAGTCGTAGCCGTTCGGCGAGTCGGTGTGGTGGACGAAGACGGCGACGACCTTGTCGTCGTAGCGCGGCGGCGGCTGCGCGTGCCGGGAGAGCGCGTCGAGCCAGGCCGAGCGGGGCACGATGCGCGGCTCGGGCGCGGTGTGCCGGAGCGCCGCGGGACGGGCCGCGACCGGGGCGTGCACGGCGGCCGTGGCCCTGCGTCCGATGCCGTTCGCGCACAGCGCCAGCACCAGGACGGCGGCGAGGCCGGGGAGGCAGGCCAGCAGCACGAGCGCCGGGCGCGGTATTCGTATCCGGCGCCGACGCCGGGCACCCGGCGTTCTTCTCGGAACACGCATGGTCACACTCTCGGCCGGAAACGCTCCGTCCGCGATGTGTGCTGTGCCACCCGGTGGAACCATCGTCCTGGTCCGGCACGTTTCTGGGGGTACACGCACGCGTGGCGGCTTCCCGGGGGTCACGCGCGCGTGACTGATCAGTGGGCCCGTTCCTCGCGTACTAAGGGTTCCGAGAGAAAGGCGGCTCCGTGGACCTGCTCGACCTGCTGTTGTTGCTGGTGATCCTCGCCTACGCGGCGTCCGGGTACCGGCGCGGCCTCGTCGCCGGATGTGTGTCGCTCGCCGGGTTCGTGGGCGGTGCGGTCGTCGGTGTGTGGGTGCTGCCGTGGGTGATGGACCTGGTGACACCGGGGACGACGGCGGCCACGGTGACCGCCGTGCTCACCGTGCTGGTGCCGGCGGTGGTGGGGCACGAACTGGCGGGGCGGCTCGCACTGAAGCTGCGCAGGGAGCTGGACCAGGGGCCGCTGCGGGTGGCCGACGGGATCGGCGGGGCCGCGGCGAACTCGGTGGCGGTGCTGATCGTGGCATGGGTGGCCGCGAGCGTCCTGGGCGCGTCCTCGTCGGCGGTGGTCACGACGGCGATCCAGGACTCGGCGCTGCTGGGCAGCGTGCAGAAGCTCATGCCGGACACGACACCGACGTGGTTCTCGCGGGCGACCTCCGCGCTCACCTCTGCGGGCTTCCCGCAGGTCTTCAACCCGTTCGAGAACGCGTCGACGGCCGAGGTGGCCAAGCCGACCGGCGACAGCGTCACGGCCGCCGCGACGAACGCCGCCAAGCGGAGCACGGTCAAGATCGAGGGCTCTTCGGGCACGCAGGGCCGCGAGGGCAGCGGCTTCGTGTTCGCCCCGCAGCACGTGATGACCAACGCGCACGTGGTGGCGGGCATCGACAACCCGACGGTCCGCATCGGCGGGGTCGGGCGGTCGTACGAGGCACGGGTGGTCCTCTTCGACCCGAACAAGGACGTCGCCGTGCTGTACGTGCCGGGGCTGTCCGCGCCCGTGCTGCGCTTCGACGACGGCGCGGCGCGCGGCGACTCGGCCGTGGTCGCGGGCTATCCGCAGGACGGCGACCTGAACCTCCAGGCCGCGACCGTCGCCAACCGCGTGAACGCGACCGGGCAGAACATCTACAACGACGGGACCGTCACCCGCGAGATCTACTCGATCCGCTCCACGGTCCGCCCCGGCAACTCCGGCGGCCCGCTCCTGACGACCGGCGGCAAGGTCTACGGCGTGGTCTTCGCCCGCTCCACCTCGGACGACGAGACGGGGTACGTGCTGACGGCCGACGAGGTCTCCGGGGACGCCCAGCGCGCAGCGACCGCGACGGCGGAGGTGGACACGGGCGACCTGGTCACGTCGTAGGTCCCCGTTCACCCGGTCACAGGGAGCGGCCCATCAGCACGTCGTCGACGTACTCCCCGTCGAGCAGGAACTCCTGCGGCAGCACGCCCTCGACCGCGAACCCCTCGGCCGCGTAGAGCTTCCGCGCCGGGGCGTTGTGTCCGAGCACGCGCAGGGTGAGCCGCCGGGCGCCGCGCCGCCGGGCCTCCTCGACGGCGGCCCGCACCAGCGCCCGGCCGACCCCGTGTCCGCGCGCGTCCCCGGCGACGGCGAGCCCCTGGATCTGCCGGACGTGCGTGTTGCAGGCGAGCGGGGTGGCGAAGGCGAGCCGGATGTAGCCGACGATCCGACGGTCGAGTTCGGCGACCAGATGGTCCCCGGGCGCGTGCCGCTCGTCGAAGAAGGGGCCGTACGGCGGCTGCGGGCGCGGCATGACCGCGTGCAGGTGCGACCAGGTCGCGCGGTCCAGTGCGCCGAGTTCCTCGTCGTCGTCGGGCAGGGCGGTACGTATGTACGGCTCGGGCATATGAGCCAGACTACGGCGGGGTCGGTGCCGTCCTCATGGGGCTTTTATGGATCTACGAGGCAGGATGGGCGCCATGGAACGCTCGCGAATCGCGGTGACCGGCGCCTCCGGTCTGATCGGCAGCGCACTGGTGCGGTCCCTGACCGCGGACGGTCACGAAGTGGTGCGCCTGGTGCGGCGGGCCGCCCGGGGCGCCGACGAGGTGTGCTGGGACCCCGAGGGTGAGTACGTCGACGCGGCGGCGCTCGACGGCTGCGACGCCGTGGTCAACCTGGCCGGTGCCGGCGTCGGCGACCACCGCTGGACTGACGCCTACAAGAAGACGGTCCGCGACAGCCGCGTGCTCGGCACGGCGGCGCTCGCGGAGGCGGTGGCAGCGCTGGACCGGCCGCCGCGGGTGTGGGTGAACGGCAGCGCGATCGGCTTCTACGGCGAGACCGGCGACCGTGCCGTGGACGAGGACGCGCCTCCCGGGGACGGCTTCCTGCCCGAGCTGTGCGTGGAGTGGGAGGAGGCGACGGCGCCCGTTCAGGAGGCGGGCGTGCGGACGGTGTTCGCGCGGACCGGTCTGGTCGTGGCGAAGGACGGCGGGGCGTGGGCCAAGCTGTTCCCGCTCTTCAAGGCGGGTGTCGGCGGGCGGTTCGGCGACGGGCGGCAGTACTGGTCGTTCGTCGCGCTGCACGACGAGGTCGCGGCGATCCGCCATCTCATCGACACCGAGGGCCTGTCGGGACCGTTCAACCTCACCGCCCCGAACCCGCTGACGAACCGTGAGATCACGGCGGCGATGAGCCGCGTGCTGCGCCGCCCGTCCCTCTTCACGGTGCCGGCGCCCGCGCTGAAGCTGGTGCTCGGCGAGATGTCGGGGGATGTGCTGGGGAGTCAACGGGTGCTGCCGAAGCGGCTGTTGGAGTCGGGATTCACCTTCACGTTCCCCGACATCGAGGGGGCGATCCGGGCGGCGCTGTGACCGACCGGAACCCGTGAGGACCCGTCCGGGACCCGACCGACGGCGCACGGTGACGCACGGCGACCGTATGCGACCGCCGTGCGACCGTGCCCTGCGTATGCGCGACTTCCCCCGACCGATCACGGCCCTAACCTCGACCCGAACTCGGGTATCCCTGGAGGCTGTTGGGGGCATGACGCTTCCACCGGCCGCGCAACCCTGAGGAGGGGCACGTGCTTGAGCACGCGTACCAGGCGGACGTCGTCGTCGTGGGAGCCGGGGTCGCCGGACTCGCCGCGGCGCATCGGCTGATCAGCGCAGGAGTAACGACCGCAGTCCTGGAGGCCGCCCCTTACGTGGGCGGCCGTATGTCGACCGAGAAGATCGACGGGTTCCGGCTCGACCGGATCGGACAGTTGCTGTCCACCTCGTACCCCGAACTCCGCCTGACCCCGGGCCTCGACGCCCTGGTGCTGCGCCCCTTCGCCCCGGGCGTCCTCCTCCACAGCGACGGCCGCCACCACCGCGCGGGCACCCCGGCGCCCGGAGGGAGCGCATGGGGCGCACTCCACGCGGTACGCGCCCTGGCGAGCGCCCCCAGGGTGGGGGCGATACCGCGGGTGCGGACGGGGTCGCTGTGGGGCAGCGCCCCCCGAAGGGCCTCCCTCTGGGGCGCTCCGGCGACGAAGGGACGAGCGGGCTCCCCCTGGGGCGGCCCGACGCCGAGGGGACGCGGAGGCGTCGCCAGGGCCGCGGCGGCACCTGAGGGCGTTCCCGCCGACGGGGCGACACGCACTGACCGGGCGGCAGCCTGCGAAGACGCGGCGCCGCACCCGACCCGCACGGGAACCTCCGGCGGCGGGTCCGCGCCCGGAGAGGGCGCGGGAACCTCCGCGGGCGCCCACACACCCAAGGACCGGACCGCGTCTCCGGGCGGGCCGACCGGCGCCACTCGGGGTGCGCTCGGGGCCAGGGCAGGTGCCTCCCGGGGCGGACCGGCCATCGGCGACCGCAGGGACTCCTCGTGGGGCGGGCCCGTGCTCAAGGACCGGCCCGTGGACGCCCGAGGAGCCGCCGCCGTGCCCAGGTCCCGGTCCGGCGCACCGCTCGGCGGACCGGTCGACCAGGCCCGGCTCGGGGCCGCGCTCACCCGCCTCGCCGGAACGCCGGTCGAACGGCTCCTGTCCCGCCCGGAGTTGCCCGCCGGGCAGGCCCTCGCGGCGCGCGGGGTGCCCGCGCGGACCATCGAAGGGTTTCTGCGCCCGCTGCTCGCCGCGCTGCTGTACGACCCGGAGCTGACCACCTCCAGCCGGTGCGCCGACCTCGCGCTGCGCGCCTTCGCGGGCGGGCGGCTGTGCCTGCCGGAGGGCGGCGCGGAGATGCTGCCCGAGGTGCTCGCCGCGGCGCTGCCGCCGGGCACCGTGCACACCGGCGTGCGCGTCACCGCCGTGTCGACGACCTCGGTGACCACCGCCGAACACGGCGAGATCCGCTGCCGGGCCGTGCTCGTCGCGACTGACGCGCGCGCGGCGGCCGAACTCCTGCCCGGCCTGCGCGTACCGGACTTCCACCAGGTGACCGTGGTGCACCACACGACCGACGAACCGCCCGCCACGGGAGCCGCCCTGCTCGTGGACTCCGACCGCGGCGGCCCGGTCGCGCACACCGCGATCGTCAGCGAGGTCGACCCGAGCCGCGCACCCGCCGGCCGCGCCCTCGTCTCCTCGACGGTCCTGGGCCCTCCCCCACCGGACGTCGAGACCGCCGTACGCAGGCATCTCTCGCGCCTCTACGGCACCTCGACCACCCGCTGGGAGACCCTCGCCGTCCACCACACGGCCACGGCCGTCCCGGTCATGCGCCCACCGCACGATCTACGGCGTCCCGTACGGCTGTTGGCCGGTCTGTACGTCTGCGGCGACCACCGGGACACGAGCACGGTGCAGGGGGCGTTGCACTCGGGCCACCGGGCAGCGAAGGCGATCCTGAGGGACATGAGCGCGACAGGCTCGATGCACAGCGCGGACCCGATCCGAACATCACAGGCCGCCTGAAGGGCCCTGAAGGGGCGCGGGGAACTGCGCGACCGGCCACGACGGCGTCGCGCAGTCCCACCGGCCGCAGCCCGCCTCACCCGAACGCGGCGACCTTGTCGCGATACCCCCGCACCGGCGCCGCGTCCTTGTACGGCTCAAGCCTCCGCTCGAAGTCCCGCACGTACTCGATCGCCCGCACCGACCGCATCTCCGCCGCCTGCCCCGCCGCCTCCGCCCCCAGCGCACAGGCCTGATCGAGCTCGCCGAGCCCGAGCCGCGCGGAGGCGAGCACGACCCGGCAGAACAGCCGGCTGCGGGCGTACGCGGGCGCCCGCAGCTGCAGGGAGCGCTCCGCGTGCTGAGCGGCGGCGCGGAACTGCTGAAGGTCCCGGTGCGCGTGCCCGAACTCGTCGGCGAGCTGTGCCTCGTCGAAGAACCGCGCCCAGTACGGCACTTCGTCCCCGGCCCGCGCCGCTTCGAGGGCACGCTCGGCCCGCACGAGCGCGGAGGTGCACGCCCGGACCTCGCCGAGCACCCCGTGCGCCCGCGCCTCCACGGAGTGAAGCAGCGCCTGCACGACGGGGGGCGCGCTGGTCCCGACCCCCTGCTGCGCCACCCGCGCCAGCTGCACGGCCTCGCGCCCGTGCCCGAGATAGACGGCCTGCCTGCTCATGGTCATGAGCACATACGAGCCGTAGGCCCGGTCCCCGGCCGCCTGCGAGAGCCGCAGCGCCTGCACGAAGTACCGCTGCGCGAGCCCGTGCGCGGCGATGTCGTACGACGTCCAGCCGGCGAGCCGGGTGAGGTCGGCCGCCGCCGCGAACAGGCGCCGGCCGGTCTGTTCGCCGTAGGTGCCGCGCAGCATCGGCTCGGTCTCGTGCTCCAGGTAGCGCACGAGGGCCTGCCGGGCGTGGCCGCCGCCGTAGGCGTTGTCGAGGGTGCGGAAGAGTTCGCCGACCGAGCGGAGCGCGGAGATGTCGCCGCCGGTGACCTTCTGGCCGGGGCCGCGTTCGGCCGCCCCGCGCTGCCGGGGCACGACGGGGCGGCCCTGCGGGGGCACCCGGTTCGCGGGTTCGGCGCGGCCGACCCGGTCGTCGGCCCGGCCGATCAGCCAGTCCCGGCTGGGCACGACAAGACCGGCCGGGGTGAAGGCGATCTTGCGCAGCTCGGCGTGGCTGCCGGAGTCCTTGCGCCACAGCCCGCTGACGATGTCGACGGCCTCCTCGGGGGTCGCGGCGAATTCGAGCCCGGCGTACACCGGCGCGCAGGCGTCGAGGCCGAGGTCCTGCGCGGTGAGCCGGCGCCCGAGCCGGCGGGTGAAGACCTCGGCGATGAGGGCGGGGGTGGTGCCCCTGGGCTGCTGGCCGCGCAGCCATCGGGTGACGGACGTCTTGTCGTATCTCAGGTCCAGTCCGTGCTCAAGACCGAGCTGGTCCACGCGACGGGCGAGACCTGCGTTGGAGAACCCCGCTTCTGCGATGAGCGCGGCGAGCTGACGGTTGGGAGTGCGCTGCGCGGGTCGTTCCGTCATCTGCGGTGCGGTCTCCTGCCTTTCGGGCCTCACAGAGGCCGATGCGACCCCTGCTGCCCGGATTGCCTGTGAGCAGCCCTTTTGGCCTCGTGAACGGCGCGAATGTAGCGGAGCGTAAGCGGCTCGTCGCACATTCCGACGTGCATTCATCCGATCGTGTGAGGATTGGTCGTAGGGCTGACGGTCCCGGCCGCCCGGTGGGGTGTCAGCGGTCGGTCGTACAGTGGCGTAGGCATGTTTCGTGCCTTACGACTCGTGGGTGCTGTGAGGGAGGCGCTTGCCGTGGGTGAGTTGCGGTTCGTCCGGATGGGGTTCGGCGCCGACGCCGTCGAATACCAGGAGGCGTGGGACGAGCAGCGCCGGGTGCACGCGGCCCGCTTCGAGGACGCGGTCCCGGACACCGTGCTGCTCCTCGAACACCCGCCGGTCTATACGGCTGGCCGCCGCACGCAGGACAACGAGCGCCCGCTCGACGGCACCCCGGTCATCGACGTCGACCGCGGCGGCAAGATCACCTGGCACGGCCCGGGCCAGCTCGTCGGCTACCCGATCCAGAAGCTGCCCCGCCCGGTGGACGTCGTCGCGCACGTACGGCGCCTGGAGGAGGCGCTGATCCGCGTGTGCGCGGAGTTCGGCGTGGAGACCAGCCGGGTGGAGGGCCGCAGCGGGGTGTGGGTGCTGGGCGATCCGGTGGAGCAGCGGCCGTCGATCGGCGGGCTGTCCCTGGACTTCGACCCCCGTCTGCAGGACGAGGAGTTCGACCCCCGGATGAACGGCCCGGAGTACGCGCCGTCGAACGCCGGCCAGCGCCGCGAGGACCGCAAGATCGCCGCGATCGGCATCCGGGTGGCCAAGGGCGTCACGATGCACGGCTTCGCGCTGAACGTGAACCCGGACAACCGCTGGTTCGACCGCATCATCCCGTGCGGCATCCGCGACGCGGGCGTGGCCTCGCTCGCGGCCGAACTGGGCCGGGACGTGACCATCGACGAGGTCCTGCCCGTGGTCGAGCGTCACCTGAAGGACGTACTGGAGCACGCGGACCTGAAGCCGCGGGAGATCGAGAAGGCGACCGCCTGACCCGGGAATGTGACTTTCCGCTCTGCGGTTGGCCTCAGGGCGGGGGCCTGAAATCACGGGCGTACCCTGGTGTACGCCGAAGAATCGAAGCTACAGGGAGCCGATGTGTCCGCAGTCGCACCCGACGGACGCAAGATGCTGCGCCTGGAGGTCCGGAACGCCCAGACCCCCATCGAGCGCAAGCCCGAGTGGATCAAGACCCGGGCGAAAATGGGTCCCGAGTACACGAAGATGCAAGCCCTCGTGAAGAGCGAGGGCCTGCACACGGTCTGCCAGGAAGCCGGCTGCCCGAACATCTACGAGTGCTGGGAGGACCGCGAGGCGACCTTCCTCATCGGTGGTGACCAGTGCACCCGGCGCTGCGACTTCTGCCAGATCGACACCGGCAAGCCCGAGGCCCTCGACCGCGACGAGCCGCGCCGGGTGGGCGAGTCCGTGGTCACGATGGACCTCAACTACGCCACGATCACCGGCGTCGCCCGCGACGACCTGGAGGACGGCGGCGCCTGGCTGTACGCCGAGACGGTCCGTCAGATCCACCAGCAGACGGAGTCCCGCGAAGGCGGCCGTACGAAGGTCGAACTGCTCGCCCCCGACTTCAACGCGGTCCCCGAGCAGCTGGCCGAGGTCTTCTCCTCCCGCCCCGAGGTCTTCGCGCACAACGTCGAGACGGTCCCGCGCATCTTCAAGCGCATCCGCCCCGGCTTCCGCTACGACCGCTCCCTCAAGGTCATCACCGAGGCCCGCGACTACGGCCTGGTCACCAAGTCGAACCTGATTCTCGGCATGGGCGAGACCCGCGAGGAGGTCAGCGAGGCGCTGCGCCAACTGCACGAGGCGGGCTGCGAGTTGGTCACGATCACGCAGTATCTGCGGCCTTCGGTGCGTCACCACCCGGTGGAGCGCTGGGTGAAGCCGCACGAGTTCGTCGAACTCAAGGAGGAGGCCGAGCAGATCGGCTTCTCCGGCGTCATGTCCGGCCCGCTGGTGCGTTCTTCGTACCGCGCCGGCCGCCTCTACCAGATGGCGATCGAGAAGCGCGGCGCGTACGCGGCCTCGCAGGCGGTTTGAAGCAAGGCCGTGTGAATTCGCGCACAAGTGACTACTCGCCAGTAATACCGTCGCCGTCGCGGTCCTGACCGTCCTCCCAGTTGAGGGCGTTCATCAGGGCCGCGTCAGCGTTTCGGCCCTCCGCATCAAGGCTTCACTGGCGTTTGACCGGTCGGTCACGCCCTGGTAACACCAAACAGTGACACTCGACTTACAGCACGTAGCCTCATACCCAGAGCCGTTCCGAGGGGGGACCTCCACCATGCAGGCCGCACCCGTCCGCGCCACCGCCATCCCGTCCGTCACCGACGCCCTGCGCGCCGTCGAGTCGCTGCTGATGAGCAGCGGCCAGCGCACCGCCCGCCGCAACGCGTGGACCTCCGTCCTGGAGGACCGCCGCCGCGCCAAGGACCGCGTCGAGACACAGCTCGTCCTGGAACAGTCCCTCACCTCCCACTCCTGAATCCCCTCGCCCGGGCACCGCCGTCGTCGGCGCTCCGGGAGCCACGTAGACTCGTGGCATGGCGAGGAAGGACACGACAGCGGACAACGCTGCGAACCCCGGGCGACTCAAGCAGATCGCTCTGACGTACAAGATGACGCGCAAGGCCGACAAGACGATCGGTCTTGTACTCGCGGCTGTCGGAATTGTCACCTTCGGTGTCTTCCTCGCGATCGGCTTCTTGCTCGGTCACCCCATCTATCTGGGCATTCTCGGCCTGCTGCTCGCCTTCCTCGCGACGGCGATCGTCTTCGGACGACGCGCCGAGCGCGCCGCCTTCGGGCAGATGGAGGGTCAGCCGGGCGCCGCCGCCGCGGTACTGGACAACATCGGCCGGGGCTGGACGACGACTCCGGCGGTGGCGATGAACCGCAGCCAGGACGTGGTGCACCGCGCGGTCGGCAAGGCCGGCATCGTGCTGGTCGCCGAGGGCAACCCGAACCGGGTGAAGTCCCTGCTGGCCGCCGAGAAGAAGAAGATGAACCGCATCGTCGCGGACGTCCCGGTGCACGATGTGATGGTCGGCACGGGCGAGGGCCAGATCCCGCTGAAGAAGGTCCGCACGACGATGCTGAAGCTGCCGCGCGTCCTGACCGGCCCGCAGGTGACGGCGACCAACGACCGCCTCCGCGCGATGGGCGACCTGATGAGCAACATGCCGCTCCCCAAGGGCCCGATGCCGAAGGGCATGAAGCTGCCGAAGGGCGGCGGGAAGGCCCGCTGAGCCTCGGGCCGAGGCTTCAGGCCAACGTCCTGAACGCCCGGTCGTAATACACCATCGGGGCCCCCTCCCCCAGTCGCACACCCGTCACCCGGCCGATCAGGACCGTATGGTCCCCGGCCGGGTGTCGCGCGTGTGCGGCGCAGTCCAGTTCGGACAGGGCGCGTTCGACCGTCGGCAGTCCGGCCGGGCTGAGGCCGAGGCCCTCGGACGCGAACTTGTCGGTGCCCTTCGTGGCGAAGCGCACCGCGAGCGGGCGGTGGGCCGGGGCCAGCACGCTCACGGCGAAGCGGTCGCAGTGCTCGAACGACGGTGCCGAGTCCGCCGAGTTGGCCAGGCACACCAGCACCATCGGCGGTTCCAGCGAGACCGAGCAGAAGGAGCTGGCGGTGAATCCGCGGGGCGTACCGTCCCCGCAGCGGGTGGTGACGACCACCACGCCCGAGGGGAAGCGGGCCATCGCGGCCCGGAAGTCCTCGGGTGCCACGACGGTTTCCAGTACTTCCTGACGGTCGGCCATGACGGTGCACCACCTGTTGGGCGTCTGCGGAGGCCGCCGCGGGTTCAGCGGCCCCGGCTACAGCTCACCGACGGTGACCGAGATCGTCACCCGGGTCCAGATCGACTATGCGGTGGCCGCCCGGGACTGGCAACCCGGACGAGCTCAGTGCACAGCCCCCGCCGCTTCCCCGCCGCCCAGTGCCCAGGCGCCGTAGGACGCGCCGGTCGTCTCGAAGGAGAGCGCGACATGCGAGGCGGCGCTGTTCACGTCCCGCCAGAAGCGCTGCACGGGGTCGGACGAGGACTGTCCGGAGGTGCCGCCGGCGCGGAAGACCCGGTCGACCGCCGAGACCAGCAGCTCCACCGCCAGGGCGAGGTCCCGGGCGCCGCGGACCGCCGCCTCGCCGTCCGGTACGTGCTCCGTGCCGTCGGCGACCGCCGCCGTACGCCGGATCAGGAGTTCGGCGGCGTCCACCTCGGCGGCCGAGCGGGCCAGGGCGACCTGCGTCGAGGGCTTCTCGCCGACGGCCTGTCCCCGGCGGTCGACGCGCGCCCCGGTCCGCGCGATCCAGGCCCGCAGCGCGCCCCGGGCCGCGCCGACCAGCGGGGCGGCGAACGGAAGCGCGTTCACGGCGTACATCGGCACGATGTGGCAGCGCGCGTCCGACGCGGGCGCCCGTCCGGCATGGACCGCCGACCGGGCCAGCGTCCGGTGCTCGGGCACGAAGGCGTCGGTCAGGAGCAGGGTGTCGCTGCCGGTGCCGCGCATCCCCACGGTGAACCAGCTGTCCTCGATGGCGAAGTCGGCCCGTGGGACGGCGAAGAACCGCACCTCGGGACGTGCGTCCGGGTCCACCGGGCCCTCGGTGGGCACGGCCGCGCAGGCGAGCGCCCAGTCGGCGAAGTGCACCCCGCTGATGTACTTCCACTCACCGCTGAGCCGCCAGCCACCGGCCACCGGTTCCGCCTTGCCGGACGGCATGAGCGCGCCGGCGAGCAGGACGTCGGGTCCGTCCGCCCAGATGTCGGCCTGCCCCTCCTCGGGCAGAAACGCCCCGTACCGCCCGGCGTAGGCGGCCAGCGAGGCGGCCCAGGCGGCCGAGGTGCAGCCCTCCCCCACCAGGCCGACCGCGGAGGTCACGTCGGTGAAACCACCGGCTTCGCCGCCGTGGGCCTGCGGTACGAAGTGCCGCGCGAAGCCCGCGTCCCGCACCGCCTCGACCACCTGCGGCGAGAGGCGCCGGGCACTCTCCGCCTCCTCCGCGTACCGGGCCGCGATCTCCGCGACCATCGGCGCCCTGGCCACGACCGTCGACTTGTCGCCTGCTGCCATCCTGCCCACCACTTCCGTCGGGAACGGCGACAGTGTCCCGGTCACAGTCGGTCACGGAGCGGACCCCGGGCCGTGACCGGCCGACGGTCACCCGCCCGGCACGCCAAAGGGGGCGGCCCGGACCCTTCCGGGGCGCCCCCTTTGGCCGTACGAGTGCTGCCGCTAGATCCGCACTTCCACCGTGCGCGCCAGCCGGTCGTGGAGTCCGCGGCCGTCGCGGTCCCAGATCAGGGGCGGGATCGCGATGCACAGCAGGGCGGAGCGGAGCAGGGCGCGCAGGGGGCTGGGGCGGCCGGTGTCGAGGGCGTAGACGCGGAGGCCGAGGAGGCGCTTGCCCGGGGTGAAGCCGATGGTGCCGACCGTGAGGGTGCTCAGGACGAAGAGGATGAGCAGGGCCCAGTTACCGGTCGCCTGGTTGTAGCCGTGGGTGAGCAGGCCGTATGCGATCAACAGGCACAGCGCCCAGTCGACGGCGAGGGCGCCGAGGCGGCGGCCGGGGCGGGCGATCGAGCCGGGGCCGTGCTCGGGCAGACCCAGCTGCTCACCGCGGTAGCCGAAGTCGACACCTGCCCGCTCCGCGGCTTCCCGGGGCCCGGAGAGCCATGAGCCGATTGCATCCCTGTTGTCCACCCGTCCACGGTACTGCCCCCGTTCTGCCATGCGGACAGGAGGGGCCAGGCGGCTCAAGACCGGTTAACTTGGGCGAAACAAATGGGTCACGCCTGAGAAATGCCCCGTCCCTAAGGTCGGGTCCAGCGTGTGCCACCGCACTGGCCGCACGAACGAACTACCACCCCGGCACGGACGGTCGGGAGTAGGAGGAGCTGGATGTTCCAGAACGCCGACGAGGCCAAGAAGTTCATCGCGGACGAGGACGTCAAGTTCGTCGACGTCCGATTCTGCGATCTGCCGGGTGTGATGCAGCACTTCACGCTGCCGGCGACGGCCTTCGACCCGGATGAGGAACTCGCCTTCGACGGCTCCTCGATCCGCGGCTTCCAGGCCATCCACGAGTCCGACATGGCGCTCCGCGCCGACCTGTCGACCGCGCGCGTGGACCCCTTCCGCCGCGACAAGACGGTCAACATCAACTTCTTCATCCACGACCCGATCACGGGCGAGCAGTACTCCCGTGACCCGCGCAACGTGGCGAAGAAGGCCGAGGCGTACCTCGCCTCCACCGGCATCGCCGACACCGCGTACTTCGGTCCCGAGGCCGAGTTCTACGTCTTCGACAGCGTGCGCTTCGAGACCAAGTCGAACGAGTCCTTCTACCACATCGACTCCGAGGCGGGCGCCTGGAACACCGGCGCGATCGAGGACAACCGCGGTTACAAGGTCCGCTACAAGGGCGGCTACTTCCCGACCCCGCCGGTCGACCACTTCGCCGACCTGCGTGCGGAGATCTCCCTGGAGCTGGCCGCGTCCGGCCTCCAGGTCGAGCGCCAGCACCACGAGGTGGGCACCGCCGGCCAGGCCGAGATCAACTACAAGTTCAACACGCTGCTCGCCGCGGCCGACGACCTCCAGCTCTTCAAGTACATCGTGAAGAACGTGGCCTGGCGCAACGGCAAGACCGCGACCTTCATGCCGAAGCCGATCTTCGGCGACAACGGCTCGGGCATGCACGTCCACCAGTCCCTGTGGACCGGCGGCCAGCCCCTCTTCTACGACGAGGCCGGCTACGCGGGTCTGTCGGACACCGCCCGCTACTACATCGGCGGCATCCTCAAGCACGCCCCGTCGCTGCTCGCCTTCACCAACCCGACGGTGAACTCGTACCACCGCCTGGTCCCCGGCTTCGAGGCCCCGGTCAACCTGGTCTACTCGCAGCGCAACCGCTCCGCCGCGATGCGCATCCCGATCACGGGCTCCAACCCGAAGGCCAAGCGCGTCGAGTTCCGCGCGCCCGACTCCTCCGGCAACCCGTACCTCGCCTTCTCCGCCCTCCTCCTGGCGGGCCTGGACGGCATCAAGAACAAGATCGAGCCGGCCGAGCCGATCGACAAGGACCTCTACGAACTGGCCCCCGAGGAGCACGCGGGCGTCGCCCAGGTCCCGACCTCCCTCCCGGCCGTCCTCGACCGCCTTGAGGCCGACCACGAGTTCCTCCTCGCGGGCGACGTCTTCACGTCCGACCTGATCGAGACGTGGATCGACTACAAGCGCACGAACGAGATCGCGCCGCTGCAGCTGCGTCCGCACCCGCACGAGTTCGAGCTCTACTTCGACGTGTGATCGACGCCGTCGATAGCTTCTGGGGCCGCCATCCGCGAGGGTGGCGGCCCCGGCCGCGTTGTGGCGCCACTCGGCGGAGGGCTCGGGGACGCGCGTGGTCGCCCTTGAGCTGCGGCGACGGCACATCGGGAACCCTCGGGCCGAGCGGACGACGCCGGGCAGCAGACAACTGGCTTTCCAGGCAGCCCCCGGTCGGGGGACCATCTTCACTGAAACGGTCGTCCAGGAGGGGGAAACGGGGATGGGGCAGCAACACGACCACGAAGAGCCCGAGTTCGACATCAAGTGGGCCGACGGTGCAGAGCACAAGGAGCCGTCCGCGCGGGCCCGGATGCTGGCTGCCCGGTGGAAGGACAATCCGCCGGGACCGGTGCCGTTCCGGGGGGAGCCGGAGGGGGTGGGGCCCCGGCGGTCGTCCTGGATGTCGACGGCGATCGTGCTGGGGAGCGTCGCCGCGGTCGTCGTGCTGCTGGGGTGGGTCAACTTCCGGGCGCCGTACTAAGCGCTTCGCTGGATGTGCGTTAGAGGTCGGTTTTCGGCCGCAGCGCCGTCGTGGCTGGTCGCGCAGTTCCCCGCGCCCCTTTGGGGCGCTGCCGAACCGCAGTCGACTTCACCAGGTCCGCTTAGATATGCGTGCGGACATCAGACGTGGAGTGACCACCGCGGTGCGGCTCGCGCAGGGGGAATCGGTACGGGACGTGCTCGACGTCCGTGATCCGCGCGCGTAGCTCGGGCTGGACGCGGGGGCGCGCGTGGACGAGTTCTTCTGTCCGCCGGATGTCGTGCCGTGGGAGCTGACGGCCGGCGGCCGCGAGTTCTCCGAGATCCTGCGCGGCTCCGGCCCGCTCACCGAGCCCCAGCTCGCGCTCGCCCTGTGTCACCGGGACGGCCGGATCCGGCAGGCGGCGCTGGACCGGGCAGCCTGGCACCCCGTGCTGCTGCCCCTGGTCGTGCTGCGCTGCGCCGAGTGGGCCCCACCGGTGCGTGACCGGGCCCGGCAGCGGCTGGCCGAGGGCCTCGACGCCCTGACCGCCGGCTCGCTCGCGCCGATGATCCTGCTCGTCGGCCGCCGCAACCGGGCCGACTTCGCCGTGGGCCTGCTCGACGAGACCCTGCGCCGGGCCCCCCGCGACCGGATCGTCGCGCTCTGCTCCAGCGCCGACCGCGCCGTACGCCGCTACGCCTGCCGTCTCGCCGTCGAGGACGGTCTCCTCTCCCCCGTCGAACTCGCCCGCGCCGCAGCCCGGGACACCGACACCGTCGTACAGACCTTCTGCGCGGACGCCGCACTGGCCGCCGTGGCGAAGGGCGGGGCGTACGACGAGGTCTTCGAACCGCTGCTCGGGGCGCGCAGCCCGCGCGTCCGTTCCGCCGGTGTCACCGTGCTGCGGCCGGCCGGCCGGACCGACCTCGCGATGGAGTTCCTGGCCGACCGGACCCCGGTCGTACGGGCCTGTGCGCGGTATGTCGTACGGCAGGACGGGGTCGATCCGCTGCCGTTGTACCGGGCGTGGTGCGCGGCGCCGGAGCCGGTGCCCGGGGCCCTGATCGGGCTGGCGGAGTGCGGTGGGCGGGCGGATGCCGAGCTGCTGTGGACGCTCGTCGGCCATCCGGCGGGCGCGGTGCGGGCACGGGCCGTGGCCGGACTGCGGGTGCTGGACGTGGCGGACGTACGGCGGTTGTGGCCGCTGCTGGACGATCCGGTGGCCAGGGTCGTGCGCGAGGTGACCGCAGCGCCGCTGCCGTCCGCGGAGCTGGTGCCCGAGGAGTGGCTGACGGAAAGGCTGGGGGCAGGGTGGCCGCGGCCGGTGCGGGCCGCCGCGTTCCGGCTGCTCGACGCGCGGGACGGGGGCGTACGACGGCGGACGGCCGAGGCGTTGTTGGACGATCCGGACGTGAGACTGCGCGGGTGGGCCGAGCACGCCGTAAAGCGGGGGTGAGAACCGGACCCGGATTCACAGGGACCTTTTGCTCCGCCTAGGGCCGTTCGGGACCGCTTCATGGGAAGGCGCGGGTGCACACTGGGCGGTAGGGACGAGTGCCTGACTGCGGGGTGATGGCAGATGCAGAGCCGCTTCCGGAGCGACCGGCGGTTGACCATGCGTATGGGTCTGACGCTGTTCCTGCTCGGACTGTTGTACGTGGCGTTCGTGGCCGCGCTGATCGTGTTGCTGAAGTCCTGGGTGCTGGTCGTGGTGCTGGCCGGCGGGCTGCTCGTCGCGCAGTACTGGTTCTCCGACCGGATCGCGCTGTACGCGATGAAGGGGCGGATCGTGGAGCGGGAGGAGTATCCCGATCTGCACGGTGTGATCGACCGGCTGTGTGCCGTGGCCGACATGCCCAAGCCCGTGGTCGCCGTCTCCGACATCGACATGCCGAACGCGTTCGCCACCGGGCGCAACGCCGACAACGCCGTCGTCTGCGTGACCACCGGTCTGCTGCGGCGGCTGGAGCCGGCCGAGCTGGAGGGTGTGCTCGCGCACGAGCTGTCGCACGTGGCGCACAAGGACGTGGCCGTGATCACGGTGGCCTCGTTCCTCGGTGTGCTCGCCGGGCTCATGGTCCGGTTCGCGTTCTACTCGCAGATCTTCCGGGGGCGCAAGGACCAGAACACGCTGGCCGTCTTCGCGGGGATCATGGGGATCTCGGCGGCCGTGTACGCGATCAGCTTCCTGCTGATCAGGGCGCTGTCCCGGTACCGGGAGCTGGCGGCGGACCGGGCGGCGGCGCTGCTCACCGGGCGGCCCTCGGCGCTGGCCTCCGCGCTCACCAAGGTCGACGGCGACATCGCCCGGATCCCGACCAAGGACCTGCGGACCGCGCAGGCCTTCAACGCCTTCTACTTCAGCCCGGCCACCGGCACGGAGCCCGGCTTCACCAAGTACTTCTCGACGCACCCGAGCCTGGAGCAGCGGCTCGACCAACTGGGGCGGATCTCCGCCGAGTTGGGTGAGGCGGCGGTGCCCGGCATCGACAAGGCGGGCTGAGGATGGGGCTGCTGGACATCCTGCTCGGCCGTACGAAACCGGTCGCCCCCGATCTCGACCAGCTGTTCGCGCTGCCCTCGGCGGCGGTGACGCTGGAGGCGGCGGCCGGGTTCAGGGCGACCGGGCGCGGTGCGGTGTGCTTCGCGACGGTGGAGGGCGGGGCGTTCGAGCAGACGCACCGGGAGGTCCAGGCCCTGCTGGACGCGGACGCGGAGCGCACGGGTCCGCCGGTGGAGCTGACCCAGGACTCCTACGGCTACTCGTGGCTGGTCTCGCGCAGGTCGCCCGACCAGCTGTCTGCTCTCGTCAACGATCTGCACGCGGTCAACAGCGCGATGGAGGTCAACGGCTTCGGGCCCCAACTGCTGTGCTCGCTGGCCGGGTTCGAGGACGACGGCGGGCGGCGGCTCGCGCTCGTCTATCTCTACAAACGCGGGACGTTCTTCCCGTTCGCGCCGCTGGCCGGCGACGGGCAGCGGCGCGACAGCTCACTGGAACTGCAGGTCAAGTCGATGCTCGGCAACGACCTTCGGATCGAGCAGGATCTGAGCCGGTGGTTCCCGGTGTGGGGCGCCCCCGGGTTGTGAGAGGCGTCCCCGTGTCTCAGTTGCTCTTCTCGCGTGCCTGCCGACGGGACTCCAGGGGGCGCTCGCGCTGGTAGCGGCGCTCCCACTTGGCCTGCTTGTCCCGGCGGTCGCGGTACGCGCGGTAGCTCGACGGTGTGGCTCCGCCTCCCGAGGAGGAGCCCGAGGCCGACGAGGACGCCGCCGAGGAAGAGGACGAGGAGTCCCTGCCGTACTGCAGGTACAGGAAGAGGACGGCGACCGCGGCCAGCCACCAGACGTGGTTGCCGAAGCCGAAGACGACCAGGACGACTGTCCCGGATATGACGATGGTGCCCATGACGGGCCTCCGTGGGCGTGGGTGTGTACTAGCGGTGATCTGTTGTGGGCGCGACGGGGCGCTGGGGAAGGCGTCCGGCCGTCGGTGCGTAGAGAGTAGCCCCGAGTCCGCGGGGTGGTGCCTGTCCTGCCGAAAGCGGTGGTGAGCAGCTCCGCAACGTGTGTCCAGCGTAGGGGCGCGATCACTCGGCGTGCATCTCCTTTTCGCGCGGCCCGGAGTCGGCCCGGTCAGATCCCCGGTGCCGCCGTCACCACGCCGGCCGCCGCCGCCGCGCTCAGGCTCGCGTGGTCGGCGGCGGTCTGGGTGGCGTAGGCCGAGGCGAAGTCGGCCACCGCGTGTTCGAAGGTGGCGGTGCCGCCCAGGTACGCGGCGATGGCGACGCGGTCGCCGGAGCGGGCGTGGGCGCGGGCCAGGGCGGTGCCGCACAGGCGGCCGTAGGCGAGGAGTTCGGCCGGGCTCATGCCGGCGACGTCCGCGGAGCCCTTCATGTCGCGCAGTTGGCGCCAGTAGAAGGCGCGGCCCTGGGGTCCGGTCATCCAGCCGAGGAAGATGTCGCTCGCGGCCTGAAGCAGGCGCTGGCCGGCCACGACACGGTGTCCGGGGTGGACGTACGCTCCGCTCGGCAGATGCTCCTCCAGTACGGACCTCCGCGCCTCCTTGATCTGCAGGAACAGCGGGTCGCCGTGGTCGCGGCCGGCGAGCAGCACGATGAAGCAGCGGGTGCCGACGCTGCCGACGCCGACCACCTTGCGGGCGGCGTCGACGAAGCGGTAGCGGTCGAGCAGCAGGCGGCGCTCCTCGGAGAGGGTGGAGCGGTAGTCGCTGAAGATCTTGCGCAGAGCCGCCATGTCGGGGGCGCCGGCCGGTTCCAGGAGGGGCGGGTCGTGGACGATACGGCGGCGGCCGTCGACGGTCTCGGTGAGCTTGCCGACGGCGTACAGGCTGGTGCGGCGGCGGGCGCGGGTGAGGCTGGACTCGGCCCGGCGCCGGTCGCGGGCGGAGCGGACCAGGGGCAGCAGGCTGTCGGCGTCGATCCGGTCGTACCAGACGGCGAGTTCGCCCTTGCGGGCCAGGGCACGGAGGACCGTACGGTACGCGGCGGTCGTCTCCAGGGCGGCGCGGTGGGCCCTGGTGTCGCCGTGGCCGTTCTCGCGGGCGGCGACGGCGACGCTGGCGGCAAGGCGTTTGACGTCCCACTCGAAGGGGCCCGGGAACGTCTCGTCGAAGTCGTTGAGGTCGAAGAGCAGGGCACGTTCCGGAGACGCGTACAGGCCGAAGTTGAGGAGGTGCGCGTCGCCGCACAGCTGCACGGTGAGCCCGGTGTGCGGCTGGGAGGCGAGGTCGGCGGCCATCACGGCGGCCGAGCCGCGCAGGAAGGCGAAGGGGGAGGCGACCATCCGGCCGTAGCGGATCGGCAGGAGCTCCGGGAGACGGTCGCGGCCCTGGCGTTCCAGCACGGCGACGGGGTCCGGGCGGTCCACGGAGGGGATCCAGCCGGCGTGCGCGGAACGGGGAACGCGTTTGCGCGCGGCGCGGCCCCGGTTCGCTCGGTCGGCCGGGGTGGTCATATACGCAGTGAAACCGGCTGGGCGGAGCGGCGCATTCCATGCACGGCGATCAGGTGAACGGACAGACTGTCTGCCCACCCCCCGTCTACCGTCGGTCGAGAAGCGGACCCATCGCGCTGGAGGCCAGGATGAGCGGCAAGGAACGGTACGTCGGTGTGGCCGAACGGCGGGCGCGGCTCGCCCTGCGCCACCGCCTCGCCGTGAGCGCCCGCGCCGCGACCCCCGAGGACGTCGCCGACTCCCTCGTCGCCCTGCACGGCTCCGACCCGGCGACGGTGTACCTGGCCGTGGGAGCACGCCTCGCCGACCCTGCCGACACCGTGGCGGAGACCGCCCGCGCCCTCTACGAGGACCGCTCCCTCGTCCGGATGCACGGCATGCGGCACACGGTGTTCGTGTTCGCCACCGATCTGACCGCCGTCGTGCACGCCTCGACCGGACTCGCCGTCGCCGCACGCGAACGGGCCTCGCTGATCAAGGACAT
Organism: Streptomyces sp. NPDC050549; assembly: GCF_040655035.1. NCBI lineage: Bacteria > Bacillati > Actinomycetota > Actinomycetes > Kitasatosporales > Streptomycetaceae > Streptomyces > Streptomyces sp. NPDC050549. The sequence continues at coordinate 108,114 of NZ_JBFAJD010000028.1, read as the reverse complement.
GGCGAAGGCCGGGGCGCCGGACGCGGTCTGGCTGAAGGAGGTCGAGGACGCGGCGCTCGCCGCGCTGGCCCGGCGCGGGCAGGCGACGGCGGCCGAACTCGCCGAGGACGAGCCGAGGTTGAGGGAACAGTGGGTGTATGCGGCCGGAAAGAACTACGAGGGTGTCCACACCCTCTCGACCCGGCTGCTGAGGGTGCTGGGGGTCGAGGGGAAGGTCGTACGGGGTCGTCCGCTCGGCGGCTGGACATCGAACCAGCTGCGCTGGGCGGTGGCGCCGGAGCATCCCGAACTGGACGTCGCCGAGGCCCAGTCGGCCCTGCTGCAACGCTGGCTCACGGCCTGCGGTCCGGCCACCGAGGCCGACCTGAAGTGGTGGACGGGGTGGCGGGTGACGGAGGTCCGCCGGGCGCTGGCGGCGATCGGCGCCGAGCCGGTCTCCCTGGACGAGGGCACGGGGTACGTCGCCGCCGGAGACCTCGCCCCCCGGGCCGGCCCCGCCGAACCCTGGGCGGCCCTGCTGCCCGCGCTCGATCCGACGGCGATGGGCTGGCAGCACCGGGACTGGTACCTGGCACCGGAGTTGCGCCCCGCACTGTTCGACTACAGCGGCAACGTGGGCCCGACGGTGTGGTGGAACGGGCGGGTGGTGGGCAGTTGGGCCCAGCGGCCGGACGGGGAGATCGTGTGGCGCGTACTCGACCGCACGGACGTCGGCCGGGAGGCGGAGGCCGCGATCGGGGAGGCGGCGGAGCGGTTGCGGGGGTGGGTGGGGACGACACGGGTGACACCGCGGTTCCGGACGCCGGTGGAGAAGGAGTTGTCGGTGTAGGGGCACGCGTTCCCGCGGTACCGGGTGCCCCGAGAACACGGGGCACCCGGCGACACGGCTCAGCGCGAGTAGCGCATCAGCGCCCGCACCATGTGACACGTCGTGTCCGACGGCGCGTGGACGCCGATCAGTTCGGCGGTGGTGCGGATCGTCTCGTTGCGGGCCTGGTTCGGGACGTACACGCCCGAGTCGAGCAGGGCGATGGCCAGCCGCATCGCCTTGAGGCGGCGGTTGTGCGTGACGTACCAATCCCGCGGGCGTCCGGGCGGCAACGGCCGCTTCGCCACGGGCACGTAGGGCAGGTCGAGTTGGACGGAACGCTTCGCGGTGGACTGGGTCGGCAGCGGCTTCGGCTTCAGTGCGGCAGCGGGCACGGACATCCTCCTGTCGCGGTCAGGGCGCCGTCCGGACCCCCCGGCGACACCCTCGAACACTGCTTCTATTCTACTGCCCGCCACTGACAAACGCCCTGGCCACAACGGCTGTTGAGGGCGCTGTGACGCAGGTGGAGGACGGGTTTTCGCGTACCGTGGTCCCCATGGAGATCTGGATCAACCCGGCCTGTTCCAAGTGCCGCAGCGCCGTGAGCCTGCTCGATGCCGAGGGCGCCGAGTACACCGTCCGCCGCTATCTGGAGGACGTACCGAGCGAGGCCGAGATCAGGGACGTACTGGAGCGGCTCGGGCTCGAACCGTGGGACATCACCCGCACCCAGGAGGCCGCGGCGAAGGAGCTGGGGCTCAAGGAGTGGGCACGGGACGCGAGTTCGCGGGAGCGGTGGGTGTCGGCGCTCGCCGCGCATCCGAAGCTGATCCAGCGGCCGATCATCACGGCGGACGACGGTACGGCGGTGGTCGCGCGCAGTGACGAGGCCGTGCGGGAGGCGCTGTCCCGGTAGCCGGGTGCGGCGAATGAGTCACAACTTCCTTGTGGCGTACGTCACTTCAGCGACTTCTGTGTCGGGTGAGTTACATCGTTCGACATCCCGTACATAGCGGCGTACGGTCCCCTACCCCACAGGAGACGCGCATGTCGCGCAGGAGAACTGCCAGCACGAAGAAGAAGCTGGCGCTGCTGGTCACCGCAGCGGCGGTCGCCGGAGGCGGGGCCTTCGCTCTGGCCACCACGTCGAACGCTTCGCAGACGAACACGCAGAACGCCAAGACACTGTCCGCCCCGAACTCGACGGTCTGCCAGGGTCTCGCCACCGCTCTCGGCAACAACCAGAGTTTCATCGCCGGCCAGAAGGCCAATCCCGACGCGCAGTCGGCGGCGCGGATCGCCAACCGCGAGGCGGTCATCGCGCAGATCAAGGTGCAGCAGAAGGCGTCCGGTTGCACGGTTGGGGAGTCGGCTCAGGGCTCCCAGACCGCGCCCGCGCAGTCGGCACCCGCGGCCACGGCCACCTCCAAGGCGACCCCTCCGGCGGGCAACACCGGCACCGGTGCCGCCGCGGGCAGCCAGGTGTGCAACGGCTCGACCGTCACACTCTCCGGCGAGGCCGGTGCGCCTGCCGCCTCCAGCAACCAGTTCCCGGCGGGGACGACGCTGAAGGTCACCAACCTGGACAACAACAAGTCCACGACGGTGAAGGTGACTTCGGTCTCCGGCAGCTGTGTCCTGCTGAACAACGCCGCTTTCGAACAGGTCCGTGAGCCCGGCAAGTTCCTCATCCGCCGTGCTCTGATCCAGAAGGTGGGGTGACGCTCAGGGTCCGAGAAAACCGGTGAGGTGACGGCCCAGTCGCTCAGGCGCGGCGTGCGGCAGCGCGTGGTGCGAGACGTCCGCGAGGATGTCGGTCTCCACGTGCGGCAGCAGACCCGCCGCCCGGGTCGCCACCAGGTGCGTGTCATAGGTCCTGCTGCTTCCGGCCAGAAGCAGCAGGACCGACGCGTTGAGCCCGCGCAGCGCGTCCGGCGCCGGGCGGGGACCGGTCACCGGTTTCGCTGACGGGAACCCCGCGCCCGCCTCCTGGAGGCGCAGCCAGTCGGGGTCCAGCGCCGCTCCCCCGGTCTCCCACTCCAGGAACGCGCGGACCCGGCGCGGAGTGGGCCGTAGCAGCATCGGCAGCGCGTGCAGCAGATACGCCGTCTCGAACCCGGCGAAGCACTGGGTCGGGTCGAGGAGGAACAGACGACGTATCCGGTCGGGCGCGTGCAGGGCGTAGTGCAGGGCGATCCAGCCGCCGTAGGAATGACCGCCGAGGTCGGCGGCCGGCGTCACGCCGAGTCCGTCGAACACCGCGTCCAGCCAGGTCATCAGGTCGGCCACCGTGCGCGGGCGGCGGCCGGGCACCGGGACGCTGCGGCCGGAGAAGCCGATCAGGTCGACGGCGTGGACACGGTGACCGGCCCGGGCGAGTTCGCCGGCCTGCGCGTACCAGGACGCCGAGGTCGCTCCCCCGCCGCCCGGCAGCAGTACGAGCGGTCGCCCGTCGGCGGGCCCGCACACATTCACGTACGTCTCCCCGAACGGCGTCGGGACGACCGTCGCCTCCCGCCCCTCGGGCCACTTCGCCATGACCGTGTCGTAGGCGACCCCGAAGCGGTCGGGGTCGTACGTGCTGCGCGTTCCCATGGTCGGCCGCCCTCCCCTATTATCTCGCTGAACGAGATACTCGGTGAGCGAGATGATAGCCGGAGGCGAGCGTGCCGAACCAGGGATCGGGGCCGGGGCCGGAGATGGAGATCGTGCATCTCCTGCGGGCCGTCGCGGTCGAACTCGGCCTGCACAGCGCCCGGTTCGCGAACCAGAACGGCATGCACCCCACGGACGTACGCGCCCTGATCGCCCTCATGGACGCCGCCCGGTCCGGCGAGGAGATGACGACCGGGCGCCTCGGTACCACCCTCGGGCTCAACTCGGCGGGGACCACCGCCCTGGTCGACCGGCTGGAACGGGCCGGGCATGTTCGACGGACGCGGAGCGAGGGGGACCGGCGCAAGGTCGTGGTCGAAGTGGACCAGCGGGCGGTCGACCTCGGGCAGTCCTTCTTCGGTCCGCTCATCGGGAGTGCCGTAGCACTGCTCCAGGGGTACGACGACCGGGAGCTGGCGGCGATCCGGGGCTTCCTGACCGGGGTCCGCGAGGCCGCCGCCGAGGGCTAACCCCATCGCATACGAGCCGCCGGACCACCCCCGTCTGCGACTGCGAACAGTCGGCCGGGCGAGGGTGGGGTGAATCGCGCCACAGCATCACCAGGTAACACGGGGTTCACACTTGAGCAATGATCGGGAAATCGCATGTTGACAGGCTGCCCGGCATGAATCGCGGCGCTCCAGTGCCGCTGCGCCGCAGCACCCGCAAGTGCGAAGAATGACCCACCCCGAAGGATGTGGCCCGTGACCTTCAAGGCTGAGTACATCTGGATCGACGGCACCCAGCCGACGGCCAAGCTCCGTTCCAAGACGAAGATTCTGGCCGACGACGCCAAGGGTGCCGAACTCCCGATCTGGGGCTTCGACGGGTCGTCCACGAACCAGGCCGAGGGGCACTCCTCGGACCGCGTGCTCAAGCCGGTCGCCAGCTTCCCGGACCCGATCCGCGGCGGCGACGACATCCTCGTCATGTGCGAGGTCCTCGACATCGACTTCACCCCGCACGAGTCCAACACCCGTGCCGCGCTCGCCGAGGTCGTCGCGAAGTTCGGCTCGCAGGAGCCCATCTTCGGCATCGAGCAGGAGTACACCTTCTTCGACGGCTCCCGCCCGCTGGGCTTCCCCGAGGGCGGCTTCCCGGCCCCCCAGGGCGGCTACTACTGCGGTGTCGGCGCCGACGAGATCTTCGGCCGCGAGATCGTCGAGGCCCACCTGGAGAACTGCCTCAAGGCCGGTCTCGCGATCTCCGGCATCAACGCCGAGGTCATGCCCGGCCAGTGGGAGTTCCAGGTCGGCCCGGTCTCCCCGCTGGAGGTCTCCGACCACCTGTGGATCGCCCGCTGGCTGCTCTACCGCACCGCCGAGGACTTCGGCGTCTCCGCGACCCTCGACCCCAAGCCGGTCAAGGGCGACTGGAACGGCGCCGGCGCGCACACCAACTTCTCCACCAAGGCGATGCGCGAGGGCTACGACGCGATCATCACCGCGTGCGAGTCCCTCGGCGAGGGCTCCAAGCCCCTCGACCACGTCAAGAACTACGGCGCCGGCATCGACGACCGCCTGACGGGCCTGCACGAGACCGCCCCGTGGAACGAGTACTCCTACGGCGTCTCCAACCGCGGTGCCTCGGTCCGTATCCCGTGGCAGGTCGAGAAGGACGGCAAGGGCTACATCGAGGACCGCCGCCCGAACGCCAACGTCGACCCGTACGTGGTGACGCGCCTGATCGTCGACACGTGCTGCTCCGCCCTGGAGAAGGCCGGCCAGGTCTGATCCGCCCCGCTCTCGCGCGAGGGGGCGCCCACTGTCATGGTGGGCGCCCCCTCGCGTTGTCAGTGGCGCATGCCAGTCTTGATCCATGGACGGCGAGAGGGCTCTCGACATCAAGGTCGAGACGGAGAACAGACAGACGTACACGCGGACTTCGGCGGTACGGCTGCGGGAGCTGGTGGCGCGGATCAGGGGCGCCCGCGACCGTTTCCTGATCGTGCAGCGGATACCCGACCTCCCTGACGTGTTCGCGCAGGTGTGGCACGAGAAGGGCGGGGACTACCGGCTCGAACACCGCCTGAGCGAGGCCGAGTTCTACGGCACGAATCTCACGGATCCCGTGCGCGTGGCGGAGCTGCTGACCGGCTGGGCACGGCAGACGCCCGGCTGGGACGCGGGCGTCGGCTGGGAGCCGGTCGACCTGGGGCCCCGCGAGGAGGTGCCCGAACTCCCGGACGAGGTACGGGAGAAGGTCGAGGAGCGGGTCAGGACGCGGCTGCGCTGCGGCTACGACGACCGGAAGACACTGACCGAGATCGCCGAGGACTACCTCGTCAAGGGCGACGACCGGCCGGTGTCCCGGGCGCAGGCCGCGCGGCTGGTGGACCGGCTGTGGGTGGAGCGGGTCGCCGAGCAGGCGGTCTGGGAGGATGTCACCGACCCGGACCGGCTCACCCGCGCCTTCGAGGCGCTGGACACGAGCGGCATCACCGCCCGGGAGAACTTCGCCTGCTGCCGGGGCTGCGGCCTCGCGGAGATAGGAGCGGAGCGGGAAGGTGCGCGTGGTTTCGTCTTCTTCCATCAGCAGGTCACCGAGCACGCCGTCGAGGGGCACGGACTCGCTCTGCACTACGGCGCGTTCGACGGCTCGTCCGAGACCACCACGGCCGTCGGACACGAGGTGCTGGCCGCGCTCCGGGCCGCCGGGCTGCCCGGCGACTGGGACGGCGATCCGGACAACGCCATCGACGTCAGGCCGCTGACCTGGCACAAACGACTGGTGGGATGAGGAGCCGGACGTCGATTTCCCGCCAAGGGGGCGTCCAAGCTGTGAGAGGAGGGTCCTGTTGCGGGCGTGTGTCTGCTTCAATGGGCCCATGGGCAACTACCAGAAGTGCGGAGCGACAGGTCGCCGTGACCTGGAGCCCTTCTGGCCTTCCCGTCAGCACCATGACTTCGACCGGGTGTGTTGTCGCGCGATGAACGCGCCGGCCCTTTAAAGCCGTACACCCTCGGCCTCCGGCCTGCGCGACTCGACGTACGTCCCTCGACGAACCTCTCGCGCGAAAGAGCTGACCTCTCATGGCGATCATCCGTTCTCTGCCCTCCGCCACCCTCGACGCCCCGGCGCTCTCCCCCGCCCCGAACGGCACCCGGAACCATCTTCGTGCCGTCGACCGGGACGAGGTGATCGACGTCGCGGAGTTCCTGCCGCCGGGTGCCACCTGGCTGCCGGCGCCGCCGCACACCCTGCCCACCCTGCCGGGGCAGCCGCCGATGGTCGGGTACCTCGTCCTCATCCCGGCCGACAGCCCGCACCTCGCCCGGACCGGGCACCCCGACGTCCTGCCCGACGGCGTACCCGGCGTCCCCGCCGACGCCGAACCGCTCGTCCGCATCGACACCGTGCAGCGCACCGCGCAGCTCAAGGGCGAGGAACTCGACCTCACGTACCTGGAATTCGAACTCCTCGCCCACCTGGTGGCCCACCCCAACCGGGTGCACACCCGCGACCAGCTGGTCACCACGGTGTGGGGCTACGGGCACGTGGGCGACGGCCGTACCGTCGACGTCCACATCGCCCGGCTGCGCCGCAAGCTGGGCGTCGAGCACCGCAAGGCGATCCAGACGGTGCGCCGGGTCGGATACAAGTACACGCCGCCGACCGCGCGCTGATCGTCTGCCGACGGCAGATTCGCGTTCCGTTCCGTGGGCCGCGCGGGCAGAGTCGCCGGTATGAGACTTCTGGTGCTGGGCGGTACGGAGTTCGCGGGACGGGCCGTCGTGGAGGCGGCCCTCGGGCGGGGCTGGGAGGTGACCGTCCTCAACCGGGGACGGCACACCTCCTTGCCCGGGGTACGGGCGTTGCGGGGTGACCGCACCGCGCCCGGTGGGCTCGACGCGCTGGCCGAGGGCGAGTGGGACGCCGTCGTCGACACCTGGTCGGCGGCGCCCCGCGCGGTGCACGACGCCGCGCGGCTGCTCGCCGGGCGGGCGGGCCGGTATGTGTATGTGTCGAGCTGCTCGGTGTACGAGTGGACGCCGCCCGCCGGGTACACCGAGGACGCTCCCGTCGTCGAGGGCGCGGAGCCCGACGCCGACAGGACGGACTACGCGCGCGACAAACGGGGCGGGGAGCTCGCGGCGGTGGGGGCGTTCGGGGCGGAGCGGTCGGTGCTCGTGCGGGCGGGGCTGATTCTCGGGCCGTACGAGAACATCGGGCGGCTGCCGTGGTGGCTGACCCGTGTCGCGCGGGGTGGGCCGGTGCTGGCGCCGGGGCCGCGGGGGCTTGCCCTTCAGTACGTGGATGTGCGGGATCTCGCGCAGTGGGTGCTCGGGTCGGTGGAGCGGGAGTTGAGCGGGGCGTACAACCTGATCTCTCCGCAGGGGCACGCGACGATGGGGTCCTTGCTGGACGCGTGTGTGCGGGTCACTGGTGGGGCGGCCGAGTTGCGGTGGACCTCTCCGGATGTCGTGCTCGGGGCGGGGATCGAGCCGTGGACTCAGTTGCCGGTGTGGATTCCGGGCGGTAGTGAGGGGTACGACGCGTTGCACAGTGCGGATGTGTCTCGGGCGGTTGCTACGGGGTTGAGCTGCCGGTCCGTCGAGGAGACGGTGGCGGACACGTGGAGTTGGCTGCAGGGCATCGGGGGTTCCGCGCCGCAGCGGCCGGATCGGCCGGCAGTGGGGCTTGACCCTGTTGTGGAAGCGCGGGTGCTTGAGGGCTGGTCGCGCAGTTCCCCGCGCCCCTGAAGGCAGAAGAGACGGGGAAACGGTGTTGGTAGCGACACCCCCATCACGGTGGGCGGACCCCGTGACCTCGTCGCCGTGCTCCGTGAGACTGGGCGTATGGACATGAACAGGGCCCGTACCGTTGTCATGGCCGGGCTGCGTGGCCTCGCCCTCGCTCTCGTCTCTCTCTACGGGTCGCTCGTACTCTTCGTCCTCACGCTCGTCTCTCTCGTGCTCATTCCTGTGGGGATCGGGCTGATCACCACGCCCTGGGTGCTCGCCGGCGTGCGGGCGCACGCGAATCGGCGGCGGCTGCTTGCCGTGGAGTGGTACGGGGTGCGCATCCCGCCGGCGTATCGGGCCCTCCCGGCCGGGGTGAAGCCCTGGACACGGACCTTCCGCCTGCTCGGTGACCCCGCCACCTGGCGTGATGTCCGGTGGCTGCCCGTCGACACGGTCGCCGGGTTCGTCACCGCGCTGGTGCCCGCTGCCCTGGTGTTCTACCCGCTGGAGGGGTTCGCGTTGGCCTTCGGGTTGTGGCGGGTGTTCACGGACGGGACGTATGTGGGGTGGTGGTACGGGTTCGTGCCGGTAAGTGGGCAGGGCAGTGCCCTGCTGGCGGGGCTGCTGGGTGTCGCGCTGCTCGTCGCGTCCTACTTCCTCACGCCCGCCCTGCTGCGGGTCCACTTCCTGTTGACCCGTTCCGTGCTCGCTCCGGGGCAGGGTGAACTCGCCCAGCGGGTAAGGGTGTTGACCGACACGCGGCGGGACGCGGTGGATTCCTCGGCGGCCGAGCTGCGGCGTATCGAGCGGGATCTGCACGACGGTGCGCAGGCCCGGCTGGTGGCCATGGGGATGGATCTCGGGACGATCGAGGCGCTGATCGAGAGGAATCCGGAGAAGGCCAAGGAGCTGCTGGCCCGGGCGCGTCAGTCCTCCGCCGAAGCGCTGGGCGAGTTGCGGGATCTCGTTCGCGGGATCCATCCGCCGGTGCTGGCGGAGCGTGGACTCGGGGATGCCGTAAGGGCGTTGGCACTGCGGATGCCGGTGCCGACGGAGGTGGGCGTGGACTTCGGGGGCGGGCGTTCGGACGCGCCGGTCGAGTCGGCCGCGTACTTCGCGGTGAGCGAGGTGCTGACCAATGCGGTCAAGCATTCGGGGGCCGACCGCATTTGGGTTGATATGCGGCACGAGGAAGGCCTGTTGCGGATTTCCGTCACCGACGACGGTGCGGGTGGTGCCGTGGTCGGGGCGGGGTCGGGACTCTCCGGAGTCGGACGGCGACTCGGTACATTCGACGGCGTCCTGGCCGTCAGCAGCCCCGCGGGCGGTCCCACCGTGGTGACCATGGAGATTCCGTGCGCGTTGTCCTAGCCGAAGACCTGTTCCTGCTGCGGGACGGGCTGGTGCGGCTGCTGGAGGCCTACGACTTCGAGATCGCCGCCGCCGTGGAGAGCGGGCCCGAACTCACCGAGGCACTGGCGCAGTTGGCGCCGGACGTGGCCGTGGTCGACGTACGGCTGCCGCCCACGCACACCGACGAGGGGCTGCAGTGCGCGTTGCGGGCGCGGCGGGAGCGGCCCGGGTTTCCGGTGCTGGTGCTGTCGCAGCACGTGGAGCAGTTGTACGCGCGGGAGTTGCTCGCCGACGGGAGTGGCGGGGTGGGCTATCTGCTGAAGGACCGGGTGTTCGACGCGGAGCAGTTCGTGGACGCCGTACGGCGGGTGGCGGGCGGTGGGACGGTGATGGATCCGCAGGTCATTCAGCAGTTGCTGGCGCGGCGGGCGGCCGACGACCGGCCGCTGGGGCGGCTGACGCCCCGGGAGGTCGAGGTCCTCGAACTGATGGCGCAGGGGCGGTCGAACGCGGCGATCGCGGGGCAACTTGTCGTGACGGAACGGGCGATCGGGAAGCACACGTCCAATATTTTTGCCAAACTGGGACTGGAAGTCTCCGACGATGACAATCGCCGCGTGCTGGCGGTATTGGCCTATTTGGACCAGGGACGCTGAGCACTAGCAGTGAGCGATCACAACTGGCGGTGTTTAAGGGCCAGTTGAAAGGGGACTTACCCAGGAACCTCTCATAAATTTATGAGACGGCTGAACACTCCTGGGACCCCCTGCGTATCCAAGGGAGCCGCTTCACTCCTGTCGGGCGCCTCGCTGCCCCGCAAGGAAGTCAGAGGAGTTCCATGGGACGCAATGATCGTAAACGCCGTACGCCGATGGCCACCAAGGCCATTGCCGCCTCGGCTGCCCTAGCGCTCGGTGGGGCCGGGCTGCTCTGGGCACAGATGAACGCTTCGGCGCATGAGTCCAACTCATCGGGCCAGAACCAGACGAAGGCCGCCGCGGCGCAGGTCGCGACGATCGCCTGCCCGGACGTCGGCCAGCAGCTGACGAACGTGCCGCAGAAGGCTCGTCAGGGTGTCGCCACCGAGTTGGCGAACCTGGACAAGCAGATCACCGAGGCATACGCCCGGCTCGCCTCGACGCGCCAGGCGCAGGCGAACGACGCGAGCTTCGTGCAGAACGCGATCGTCGGCCCCCTCAAGGAGAAGCGGGCCGCGACGATCGACCGTATCCGCATCGACATCCAGCGAGTGGGCGGCAGTGTCAACGCGGCTGCACTGAAGCAACTCGCCGCCTGTACGACGCAGACCGCCACCAACACGACCACCGCGGGGGGTCAGAACAACAACGGTGGTCAGAACAACGGCGGCCAGAACAACGGCAACACGGCTGCCCCGAGCGCCAGCGCCTCCGCGCCCGCCGCCAACAACGGTGGTCAGGCCGGCAACGGTCCGACGGCCGCGGACTTCGTGGACATCACGAAGGTCGCGAACAACGTCCAGGCGAAGCCGCAGAAACAGGCTCAGGCCTCGACGGGCTCCTTCACCACCAGGTGTGGTGTGAACGCCAACAAGAACCACAACACCGACAACGTCATCGTGGCTCCCGGTGTGACCAACGGCGCGCACCACGAGCACGACTACGTCGGCAACCAGAAGGTCAACGCGTTCTCCACGAACGACTCGCTGCTGGCCGCCCCCTCCAGCTGCCAGAACCAGAGTGACCTCTCGGCGTACTACTGGCCGGTCGTGCGTGTGCAGGACGGCTCGCAGGAGTTCGACGCCAACGCGCTCGGCGGTGGCAAGGAAGGCAACGTCGGCAAGATCCTGACCCCGCAGTCGGCGCAGATCAAGTACGTCGGTTCGCCGGCCAGCAAGGTCGTCGCGATGCCGCAGTTCCTGCGCATCATCACCGGCGACGCCAAGACCCTCACCAACGGTCTGGCGAACGCCAACGCGCACTGGAGCTGCACCGGCTTCGAGAACAAGGTCCAGCTGACGGAGCAGTACCCGATCTGCCCGCAGGGCAGCAACGTGGTCCGCACCTTCGCCTTCCAGAGCTGCTGGGACGGCGTGAACGTCGACAGCGCCAACCACCGTACGCACGTGGCCTTCGCGGACCCGGCGAGCGGCGTCTGCGGGAACGGCTTCAAGGCCATCCCCCAGCTGACGATGCGCCTGGTCTACAAGATCACGCCCCCCACCATCCAGGCGGACGGCACCGTGAAGAACGCCTACGCGGTGGACGGCTTCCCGGAGCAGCTGCACAAGGCGTCGACCGACCACGACGACTTCATCAGCGTCACCAAGAACAACCTGGCGGCCACGATCGCCAACTGCATCAACACCGGTAAGAAGTGCTAGTGAGCACAGCTAGCCGGTAGCACCCGGTAGTACGAAGCGGGCGGTGGGATTCTCCCACCGCCCGCTTTCGTGTGCCCCCGAGGAGGCTTTCCCCGCGGGGAGTTCAGCTGGTGTGCTTCGAGTGGTCGGTGCCGATCTCCTCGTCGCCGCCGAGCGTCGTCTGCAGCTTCTTGACGATCTTGTCGGTACCGACGGCGACCCACTTGCGGCCGACGAGGTAGAAACCGCCGTAGTCCTTGGCGTCGTTGATCCACTCGCGCTGGCCGCGGTCGGTGGCGAAGGTCGCGAGGACGAACTTGCCGTAGCTCATCTTGCAGATGGCCTGGCGGAGTTCGTCGGCGTCGGTCTGGATGTCGGGCGTGCACTTCACCTTGGCCGCCAGGCTCTCCAGGCTGCCGGTGGCCGCCGTCGGTACGGTCGCGGCCTTGGTGTCGGCGCCGCAGCCCACCAGCGCCAGCGCCGCCGTGGCGCCGGCCACCGCGAGCATCGGTCGGGTCAGCCTCATCTGTCGTTCCTCCGGTAGTCCGGTCAGCAGCATGCCGCAGACGGCCCCGGCGAGGGGCCTTCTCCTTCGATACGGCCGCGATGCGCCCCGCGCTCAATCCCATGGCCGCCCGCGGTACGCGTGTGCGAAGGTGACGCCTGTGAACCAAGACTGGGAAGACCGTACAACCGCCGCCTGGGCGACCTTCGACGACTATCCGGAGGAGCGGGCGGCCGACTTCCGGGGCATGATCGACGCGCTCGTCGCCGAACTCCCGGACGGCAGCCCGCTGGGACCCTTCGAGCGGGCCTGCGCCTGGGACTCGACCGGGCACTCGGACAAGGCCGTTCCGCTGTACCGGGAGGCTCTGGCACTTGGACTGCGTGGCTACAAGGGCCGTCGCGCGAAGATCCAACTCTCCAGTTCGCTGCGGAACATCGGCCTGGCCGAGGAGGGCGTCAAGCTGCTCACACCCGAACTCGACGGCCCCTCCGACGAGTTGGACGACGCGGTACGCGCGTGCCTCGCCCTGTGTCTGTCCAGCCTGGGCCGCGACCGCGAGGGCCTGTCCCTGGTGCTGGGCGCGCTGGCGCCCCATCTGCCGCGCTACCAGCGGTCGATGGCGAACTACGCGCGGGCGCTCGTCGATCCCACCGCCTGAGTCGCCCGGGTGGCGGTGACCAACTCACGATTCGCTCGTTTTGCTGAACGTGCAGTCACAGGATGTCGCCAAGCGCCCCGCAGCTTCACCCACCGACCCGGTCATCGATGTCGAACAGGCCGAGGCCGCGCTCGTCGAGCACTATCCACGGCTCGTCCGGCTCGCCTATCTGGTGCTCCCCCCGAGCCTCGGCCGCAACCGGCGCGTCCTGACCGCGCACGCCCTCACCCAGCGCGCCCTGCCCAGGGGCCGCGCGTCGGCGTCCGCGATCCCGGCCCAGTCGACCGGCCGGGACGGCGACCCGGGCTACGCGTTCGTCCGCCTCCAGGTCGTGCGTACGGCACTGGAGGCGGGCCTCCCGCTGTCGTTCCGGGCATGGCCCAAGCGCTCGCAACTCCCGCCGCTGCTCCCCCAGGTATGGGGCCTGCGGCTCTTCCCGCGCTCGGGCGGCGCCGACGAACTCGCCCTGGACCAGCGGCTGTCGGCCCTGTCGGGACCGGCCCGCGCGGTGTACGCGCTGCGCGGCCTGGAGAAGCTGCCCGACGGCGACGTACGCCGGGTGCTGGCGGCGGCCGGAGTCGACGAGGTGGACGCGGCGCTGCGCGAGGCCGACGAGGCGCCCGCGCAGTACCCGCTGCTCGACTCCCCCGAGTTCGACCCCTGTTCACTGCACGCCCGGCCCACCGATCTGATGCGCCGCCGCCAGCACGGCAGGGCCGCGCTCGCCGCCGCGGCGGCCGTCGCCGTGTGCGGCGCGCTGCTCGTGCTGCCGGGCGGCGGCTGGGGCCCGGACGGCGCCGCCGCCCCCTCGTACGCGGAGAACCCGGCGGCCGAAGCCGCCCTGAATCCCGGCAGGTTGACGAGGGTCGTACCCACCGCGTGGGAGTCCGCCACGCGCAAGGACTTCTCCGTCTGGCCCGCCCGCGGCGACCTCACGAAGGACACCGCCCTGCTGCGCCGCGCCCTCGCCGTCTGGGCCCGTCCCGGCGAGTCCGTCCAGGTCTCGGCGACTCCCGGCACCGCCTCCGGCGGCCCGGCGGGCCCGCCTCAACTCCTGTACGCGGGAACGGTCGACAACGCGCGCGTGGTGATCCTCTACGACGGTCTGCGCATCGCCCGCTACGCCGAACCGAAGGACGGCACCAAGGGCGCGGCGCTGGACTTCGCGCGGGTCGACGGCGCGACCGGCACCGAGGCGAACGCGGTGGTCCTGGACCGGGCCGACGGCAACGTCCGTTATCTGACGGCCCCTTGGGTGAAGAAGGCGGCCGAGCGGGACCTGCTGAAGCCGAACGCCGGCGCCCTGCCGATGACCCTCACCGACGGCATCACCTCGCCCCTGGCCAGCCCCGCTCAGCAGACCGGCGCGTGCACGTCGTGGAACGTGCTCCAGCTGACCGACGACACGGGCACCCGTCTGATGAGCGACCTCGGCGAGCTGGTCCCGGCGCACCTCACCGCCGGGCGGCCGGGCTCGGCCCACGAGGTGTCCGGCGCGGAGCCCCGGCACGCCTGGGCGCCCTTCGCCTGCTCCCTGGGCGCGATGCGCTCGCTCGGCGTACGGTCCGTGAACGCCTGGCAGTACGCCGAGCAGCCGCTGCCCGACGCGAGCGGCACGGCGGCCTGGGTGTGCACCCGGGCCGAGACCTGGCGGGGCGGCGGCGAGCGGGTCCTGGCGCAGTTCCACACGCCGGGCGGGACGTACGGCGCGGTCGCCGCGAAGGCGCAGGACGTGGCGGCCTGCGGGGTGCGCGACCCGCACGTACTGGCCGGGGTGCTGTGGAAGTCGGCGGCGGGCACCTGGTATCTGCTGGCCGCGGGCGGCAAGGACACGAAGTCGATCAGGGCGACGGGCGGGGTGACCGGGTCGGCGCAGGGCGGCCTGCTGGCCGTGAAGACGAAGCAGGGCGTCCAGGCCGAGCTGAACGGCACCCTGGCCGACGGCGGGACGATCACCGGCCTCCGCTAGCTGACACTCGCGTCAACAAGTCTCCGCAGAAGGGTTCCCCCACGGACTTACCCGTCAGTACATTGACGCCATGTCCAACAAGCGGCCGCTCAAGGCCCGAAAGGTGTCCTTCTCCTGGGAGGGCACCCCGCTGCACTGGGTGCCGGGTGATCCGTTCACCACGCACACGATCAACGTGCTGCATCTGCTGCTGCCCGCCGGCGAGCGGTGGTTCGTGCACGTCTACAAGCAGGTGCTGCCCCTCATCCGGGACGAGAGGCTGCGCGAGGACGTGATCGGGTTCATCGGCCAGGAGGCGATGCACTCCCAGGCCCACGACGAAGTCCTCCCGCACCTGCGGGAGTCGGGCCTCGACCCGACCCCGTACACCGCGCAGGTCGACTGGTTCTTCGAGAAGCTGCTCGGCGACCGCACCCTGCCCCCGGGCCGGGCCCGCAAGTGGTGGCTGCTGGAGCGGGTCGCCATCATCGCGGCCATCGAGCACTACACCGCGTTCCTCGGCAACTGGGTGCTGAACGCCGAGGAGTTGGACCGGCGCGGCGCCGATCCGACCATGCTGGACCTGCTGCGCTGGCACGGCGCCGAGGAGGTCGAGCACCGGTCCGTCGCCTTCGACCTCTTCATGCACGTCGACGGCAGCTACCGGCGGCGCGCCCGCACCTGGGCCACCGCGTTCGCCGCGCTGATGTTCCTGTGGCAGCGCGGAGCCCGCTTCTTCATGGCGAACGACCCGACCCTCGCCGACCGCCGCGCGAGCTTCAAGGACTTCTACGTCGCCGGCCGGCGCGGCACCCTGCCCGCCACCGGCGACATGCTCAGGTCCATACCCCGCTACCTGAGCCGCGGCTACCACCCCTCGCAGGAAGGCAGCACCGAGCAGGCCGTCGCCTATCTGGCCTCATCGCCCGCGGCACTGGCCGCCGAGAAGAGGGCGGGGTAGTGCCCAGGCCGCTCACGGTCGCGGTGCTGGCCGGTGCCGCGCTGCTGACCCGGCGCGCGCTGCGGCGCCGGGTGCGGGTCTCACCGCTGTGGCCACTGCCCGCGCTGGACCCGCCGACCTCCGGCCGGCCGCGCAGCCGGGCACTGCGGCTGCGGGTCGCCGCGCGGGAGACGGTCGCCGAGGGTGTCGTACAACTGCGTCTGAAGGGAAGGGACTTGCCGGGCTGGGAGCCGGGGGCGCACATCGATCTGGTGCTGCCTTCCGGGCTGGTGCGGCAGTACTCGCTGTGCGGGGATCCGGCGGACAACTCCTCGTACGCGGTCGCCGCCCGGCTGGTCGAGGACGGTCGGGGCGGCTCGCGCGAGGTGCACGAACAGGTGCGGGTGGGCACGGAGTTGGAGGTGCGGGGGCCGCGCAACAGGTTCCCGCTCGTCGAGGCCCCGGGGTATGTCTTCGTGGCCGGCGGGATCGGGATCACGCCCGTCCTGCCGATGCTGCGGGCGCTGCCGGAGGGTGCCGACTGGCGGCTCCTGTACGCCGGTCGGACGCGGGAGTCGATGCCGTTCCTGGCGGAGATCGAGGAGTTCGGCGCGGACCGGGTGACCGTCGTGGCCGGACTCCCGGATCTGGACGGGGAGTTGGCGGAAGTACCGGAGAGGACCGTCGTCTACTGCTGTGGGCCCGAGGGGCTCATGGCGGCCGTCGCGGAACGCTTTCCGGACGTGCGCATGGAGCGCTTCACGCCTCTGGCCGCGTCGAAGGGCGAGGCGTTCGAGCTCGAACTCCGGCGCAGCGGAAGGACGTTGACGGTACCCGCCGACTCCACAGTGCTGGCCGCCGTCCGTGCGGAGTTGCCGGACACCCTCTACTCCTGCGAGCAGGGATTCTGCGGAACCTGTCAACAGCGGGTGCTGGAAGGGGAAGTGGAGCATCGGGACGAGTTGCTTACGGATGCGGAGCGGGCCGACTCGATGCTGATCTGCGTGTCCAGGGCCCGAAGTGTGCGTCTGGTGTTGGATCTGTGATGGGGTGATGTGAACAACCCTGGTCGGTCCGGTCCGTTCGGGGCCGGATGAGATCGGTAGGGTGTTCGCATGAGTACCGGGGTTCGCCGCAGGATGGGAGTCGAGGAACGGCGGCAGCAGTTGATCGGCGTCGCTCTCGACCTGTTCAGCCACCGCTCGCCCGACGAGGTCTCCATCGACGAGATAGCCGCCGCAGCCGGCATCTCGCGACCGCTCGTCTACCACTACTTCCCCGGCAAACTCAGCCTGTACGAGGCCGCGTTGCAGCGCGCCTCGGACGATCTCGCCGGGCGGTTCGTGGTCCCCGAGGAGGGTTCGCTGGGGGGACGGCTGCTGCAGGCGATGGGCCGGTTCTTCGACTTCGTGGACGACCACGGGCCCGGTTTCGCGGCCCTGATGCGCGGCGGTCCCGCGGTCGGCTCGTCCACCACCAACGCGCTCGTGGACGGGGTGCGACAGGCGGCGTACCTCCAGATCCTCTCCCATATGAAGGTCGAACAGCCGCCCGCCCGGCTGGAGTTGATGATCCGGTCGTGGATCTCGCTGGTCGAGTCGACGGCACTGATCTGGCTGGACGGCCGGCGCATCCCGCGCGCCGATCTGGAGCGCCAACTCGTGCACGACTTCGGGGCCTTGGCGGCGGTGAGCGCCGCCTACGACGACGAACTGGCCGCGCTGCTGCGTGAATCCCTCAGGAACGAGCCGGGCGACGGGCCGTTCACCGACCTCGTCGTCCGGCTCGTCGCACTGGCGTCGTAGAACGGCGACCAGCAACCAAGGACAGGCTCTAAGCGGACCTGGTGAAGTCGACTGCGGTTCGGCAGCGCCCCAAAGGGGCGCGGGGAACTGCGCGACCAGCCACGACGGCGCTGCGGCCGAAAACCGACCTCTAACGCACATCCAGCGAAGCGCTTAGCGCTCGAACTTCCGGTAGGACGCGTCGAGTTCGCGTACCTCGGCGGAGGCGTGCAGCACGGAGCCGTCCTCGTCGATGTACTCGCGGAGGAGTTCCAGGACCTTCTCGGTCAGCTTCGCCTTGGTCTCCTCGGTGCGGCCGGCGAGCAGGCCGAGGGTGACATGGACGACGGTGTGACCCAGCTCGTCGAGACCCTCGTACCCGAAGGCCGTGTACTCGCTCGGGCGGAACTGGGTCTTGCACGCCTCCGGCTTCGCGGCCGCGATCTCGACCACCGCCTGGTGCAGCGCACGAGCGAAACCGTCCTGGTCGAAGGAGATCGTGTGGGAGTGGTCGACGGTGATCTGCGGCATAGGGTTCCCCTGTTGTTCTCAGCCAATGACGGGCTCACCCTAGCCGCAGCGCCAGCATCGCGATGTCGTCCTCCCGGCCCACGCCGAAGCAGTCGAGGAGGGTGTCGCAGAGGGCGTCCAGGCCGGGCAGGGCGCCGGAGGCGGCGGCGCGGAGGTGTTCCATGGAGGCCGAGATGTCCGTGCCCCGGGTCTCGATCAGGCCGTCGGTGATCATCAGGAGCCGGTCGGTGGGTTCGAGGAACAGCTCCGTGGGCGGCGGGTGGGACAGGCCCACGCCGAGCAGCGGGCCGGCCGCCTTGGCGTAGTCCGCGGTGCCGGCGTCCCGGACGATCAGCGGCGGGATGTGGCCCGAGTTGGAGATCAGGGTGCGCCCGGTGTCGGGGTCGACGAGGGCCAGGCACATGGTGGCCGTGGTCTCGGGGTGGTAGTGCCGCAGCATCCGGTCCAGCCGCTCGGCGAGCACGCTCGGGTCGCTCTCCTCGACGCAGTAGGCGCGCAGCGCGTGCCGTATCTCCACCATGACGGTGGCCGCCTCCAGCGAGTGCCCGACGACGTCGCCGACGGCGAAGAGCACTCCCCCGCCGGCCCGCAGGACGGCATAGAAGTCGCCGCCGATCTCGGCGTCCTGGGAGGCGGGTACGTACCGGACGGCGGCGTCGACGCCCGGGAGTTCGGGCAGCTGGTCCGGTTTGGGCAGGAAGCTGCGCTGGAGGGTGAGGGCGACATTCCGCTCGACCTGGTACATGAGGAGCGGCTCGGCGGCGAGCGCGGTCGCCTGGGCGAGCTGCGCCAGCAGCGCCTCGGCCTCGGGGCCCACGCGGCGCAGCCCGCGGGTGGGGGCGGCGAGGCAGACCGGGGCCCGGCCTTCCTGGGTGAGGACCAGCGCCAGCCGGGCATCGTGTTCCACGCCGGGCCGGAAGAGCCCGGTGGGCCACAGCGGCGCGGGCACGGTGGTGATCTGCACTCCGGACTGCCCCTGGGAGAGCCGCCGCAGCAGCCGGGCCACGGCCCGGTCGGCGTCCGGGCCGGGCAGCGCCACCGAGGTGCGGTCCCGGGGCAGGCCGCGGTACAGCTCGTCGTCCCGGTCGAGGACGAACACGGCGGCGGGTGTGTTGGTGAGCCGTGCGGTGCCGTCGGCGGCGACCTCGACGAGTTCCTGGAGGGAGCGCGCCGCCTGGATGGTGACGATCATCTCCGACAGCAGGGTCAGTCGTTTGACGAGCGCCTGGTCGTCGGCCCGCAGCCGGGCGGCCCGGACCGCGGCCCGGACGGCCGCCTCGATCTCCTCGGGCTCGGCGGGCACCGTCAGATAGGCCTCGTCGCCCGCGTCGAGCGCCGGGCAGCGGTCGCTCGGCGGGACGGCGAGGGCCGAGACGTGCACGACCGGCAGGCCCGCCATGCGCGGCCGTTCCTTGAGCAGCCGGCAGAGTTCGAACCCGCTCATGTCCGGCAGGTGCACGTCGATCAGGGCCACGTCGGGCAGGTTCCCCTTGCGCAGCCGCACGTCGAGCTCGGTGAGCGCATCGCTGCCGCTGCCGACCGCGATGACGCGATGACCGGCCCTGCTCAGCACACTCTCGACCGCGAACCGGCTTGCGGGCTCGTCGTCCACGAGCAGCACGGTCGCGTGCGTCAGCTTGCCATTGACGTCCATTTGTCAGTCCTGGCCCTTTGACACACCGGTGGGGCAGGCCGATGTCCACAGCCTGCCCCACCACGATAATGCGCTTTCAGGATGTCCGGGTGAATACCGCCACAGTGCGTTCCGGAACCACGAAAGTACCGGTCCCCTTGTCGTACGAAGCGGACTTCACGACCGCGTCCGCGCCCGCCGCCTGCACCGGGTGCAGCCGGTAGCCGGTACCGGCCAGGGCGTCCACCTTCTGCTGCTGACCGCTCGGCGTCGCGTTGAACACGATCACGAGATCACCGAGTTCCATGGTGATCACCCCGGGCGTCTCGTCCTTCCCGGACAGCGGGAACGACAGCTTCGCCTGCACCTGCCCGGCCGTGTCGAGCGAGAACACAATCTCCGTCGTACGGATCCTCAGCAGATCCTGATACGCGGCCGAGGCCCCCTCGATCTGCCCGCAGCCGACCTTCACCGACGTCAACAGGCCTTTCGCGTAAGGCCACTTGGACTCGTTGTCGGCCGCCATCGGCAGCCCCCGCCCGAAGCCGTTGCCGTCCGCGCAGTTCCAGTGGATCGCGTTGAACCAGTCGCCACTGTCGAAGGAGTTGCGGTCCAGGGACTTGGAGCGCAGCAGATCGGTACCGGCCTGGGAGAGGGACGGCCCCTGCGACAGGGCGGCGGTGGCCATCGCGAGGACCTGCGCCCGGGCCCGGTCGGCGGCGCTCGTCCCGGCGGGCAGCTTGTACGTCAGCGCGTCGAACAGCGACTCGTTGTCGTGCGCGTCGACATAGGCGAGGGCGTCGCCGGGCGCGTCCGCGTATCCGGCGGGGGCGCCGTTGTAGTCGACCTCGGCGCCGGTGACCTCCTTCCCGTCGGTGTCGGTGAAGTGATACTTGGCGAGGTTGCCGCTCAGGCCGACCTTGATGAGGTCCTGGTAGTGCAGGAGGCGGGCTTTCTGTTCGGCCGAAGTGCCGTTCGCCGTGGAGGAGTTGGGGTCGGTGTAGAGCCCGGACGCGAAGCCCTGGACACCGGGGTCCGCGTCGAAGGGACTGCCGCCGCGCACCGCGTCACGGGCCCGGTCGGAGAAGGTGGCGATGCCCGTGCCGGCCATGTTCTTCTGCGTGGCCTGCACGAAACGGGCGTCGTCGGCGACCTCGCCGAAGTTCCAGCCCTCGCCGTACATGATGATCTTCTTGCCGTCGACGCCGTCCTTCGCGAGCGTCAGCGCGTCCAACGCCTTGCGTACGGCGAGGATGTTGGCCTTCGGCTGGTGCCCCATGAGGTCGAAGCGGAAGCCGTCGACCTTGTACTCCTTGGCCCAGGTGACCACGGAGTCGACGACGAGCTTGCCCATCATGGCGTTCTCGGTGGCCGTGTCGGCGCAGCAGGTGGAGGTGGCCACGCTGCCGTCGGCCAGCAGCCGCTGGTAGTAGCCGGGCACGATCTTGTCGAGGACCGAGTAGTCCGCCTGCCCGCTGGCCGCCGTGTGGTTGTAGACCACGTCCATGACGACCCGAAGCCCGTCCTCGTTCAGCGACTTGACCATCTTCCGGAACTCGACGGTACGACCGGTGCCGTCCGGGTCGGTCGCGTACGAGCCCTCGGGGACCGTGAAGTGGTAGGGGTCGTAACCCCAGTTGTAGGCGTCCTTCGCGGCGACGGCCGCCACGCACTCCTGCTGCTTCTCCGAGTCGGCGGCGTAGGAGGCGAGGTCGCAGTCGGTGGTCGACTGCTCGGACCTCTTCTCGGGGATGGTGGCGATGTCGAAGGCGGGCAGCAGATGCACGTACGACGTCCCCGACTCGGCCAGCTCGCGCAGATGCTTCGAGCCGTCGCTGTTCCTGTCGGTGAAGGCGAGGTACGTCCCCTGGTCCTTCGCGGGAACCGTCTTGTCCGCGACGGAGAAGTCCCGGATGTGCAGCTCCTGGATCTCGGCGTCCGTCAGCGCCACCGCCTTGGGCTTCTTCAGGCTCGACCAGCCGCTCGGCGCAAGGGACTTGTCGTCGAGATCGACGACGAGGCTGCGCTCGGAGTCGGCGGTGAGGGCGACCGAGTAGGGGTCGGTGACCTGGTTGGTGACGACCTTCCGGACGGTCGGCGCCCACACCTTCACGACGTACCGGTACGGCTTGTTCTTCCAGGAGGCCGGACCGGTGGCGGACCAGACGCCGGTGGCGGCGTCACGGGTCATCCTCTTCAGCGAGCCGTCGAGATCGAGGGACACGCTCTGCGCGGTCGGTGCCCAAACGGCCAGTGTGGGACGGCCCTTGTGGAACGTCGGACCGAGGTCGGCCTTGGTCGCGGCGCCGTACACGTCGTCGAGCACGCCCGCGATCTGCACGCCGGTCGCGGCCAACACGGCGCCGTTGACGGCCCGTTGAGAGGCGACGAGCTGACCGGTCAGAGCTTCCTCGACGCGCTCACGGTCACGCGGATCGACCGACCAGGCCGTGTAGTCCTTCAGATGGGGGAACTCGGCCTTCTGGGCATCGGTGAGCGTGGTCTTCGACAGCCGCAGCCACCGCTCGTCGTCACTCGTCAGCGTGCCGTCCCGCACGGCGATCGAACCGTCGTGGGAGTACAGGAGTTGGGTGGAGGCAGCCGCGTCGGAGCCGTTCCAGGCGACCGTGTTCCGGTCGATCCAGACCGCCTTTGAGGTGGTCAGGTCGAGGGCCGCCGCGCTGCCCGCGGGCTGCGGCAGGAGGTACTTCTCCTGGCCGTTCAACAGCCACACCTCGTACCCGTTGGACTTCAGATCCAGCGACTGATCGGCGGAGAGATCCTTCTCGTCGCCCTTGTGGATGATGTAACTCAGGCTGGTGGCACCGGAGTTGAGCGGTACCTCGAAGACGGCTCCATAGGCATCGGTCTTGACCGGCTGGAGCGGGCTCGACCAGTCCGTGGGGTTCGCGGCACCCGTCCAGACGTGCAGACCCCAGCCGGAGTAGTCGCCGTCCGCACGGTGGTAGTGGACGACGGCCTTGGCGGTGTCCTGCGCCGGATAGTCGGGCCGCTCGGTCTGTACGGCCTCCTTGCCCTGCTCGATCCAGACCTCGCCGGTCTCGGTGACATCGATCGAGCGGTCGGCGGAGACGTCCTTGTTGCCGTCCTTGTCGATCACCAGGAAGCCGACGTTCGTCGCGCCGGGCTTCAACTTGACGTAGGCGAAGGCGCCGTAGGCATCCCGTCCGATGAACGGGTGAGTGGCCGGCCAGGTCGTCGCCTCACCGTCGGCGAGGTCGCCCCAGGCGTACAGGCCCCAGTTGTCGTAGTCGCCGTCGGTGCGCTTGTAGTGGACGATCGCGTAGTCGCGGGAGGAGGCGGTGGGGATCTCCGCGGCGGGTGGGGTGCCGGAGGTGGAGGCGGCTGTCGCGCTCGCCGTGTGCCCGGTTGAGTCGACCACAACTGCCTTGTACCGCAGGGCGGTTCCGGGCGCCACGTCCTTGCCGACGGTCTGGGTGACCTTGTACGGGGCGTGGTCGGCGGAGCCCAGCGTCCGCCACTTGCCGTTGCCGGTCTGGGCGGCGAAGACGACCCGGTCGAGCCGGCCGCCCGTGACGTCCGCGCTCAGCTCGACGGTGCCGGTGGCTCCGGCATCCGGCGCCTTGAGGGTGATCGTCGGCTTGCTCACCGGCGGGGCAAGGGAACCGGCCGCCTTGAGCACGATCGCGGAACCGGCCGGGACGGTGACCGTCACCTTGTTGTCGGCGCCGCTCGTCGCCGTGGCCGAAGTCCCGTAGATGCCCCGGTACTTCATGTCCGGCGAACCGGTCGCGAAGGTCGCCGTCCTCGCGGTGTCGGCGTTGTTGAGGGCGACGACGTACTCGGCGCTGCCGCTGGTCCGGGTGAAGGCGTAGACCCCGGCGCCGTCGGCCGCGTAGCGCTCGGTCTGCACGCCGTCCGTGAGGGCCGGGTTGTCCTTGCGCAGCTTGGAGAGAGCGGCGATCTCCTTGTACAGCGGGGCGGTCGAGTCATAGGAGTCACTCGCCGCCGTGCGGTCGGTGCCGATCTCGTCGTCGTCGAGATAGTCGGCGACCTTCGAGGCGAACATCGTCTGGCGGGCGTCCTTGTCGCCGCCGGAGCCGGTGAAGCCCTGTTCGTCGCCATAGTAGACGACGGGGTTGCCGCGGCTGAGGAACATCAGCTCGTTGGCGAGCCTGTCCTTGGCGAGGAGCTGGGCGTCGGTGGCCTTCGGGTTGTCCTGGTCGAGGAAGTAGCCGATGCGGCCCATGTCGTGGTTGCCGAGGAAGGTGACCTGCTCGTACGCGTTCGCCTTGTCGGTCGTGTACTTGTAGTCGTCGCCGAAGACACTCGCGAGCTTCTGCGCGCTGCCGCCCTGGGAGGCGTAGGCGCGGGCCGCGTCCTGGAAGGGGAAGTCGAGCGTGGCGTCGAGGCGGCCCTGGGTGACGTAGGGCGAAGTGACCGACGTGTCGGCGGAGTAGACCTCGCCGAACATGAAGAAGTTCTTCCGGCCGTGCGCGGCGGCGTACTTGTCGAGGGCCGTCGCCCACTGGGTCCAGAAGTCCATGTCGACGTGTTTGACGGTGTCGATGCGGAAGCCGTCGACGCCGAAGTCGCGGACCCACTTCTCGTAGATCTTCTCCATGCCGCTGACGACCTCGGGACGTTCGGTCCACAGGTCGTCGAGGCCGGAGAAGTCACCGTAGGTGGCGTTCTCGCCGACATAGGTCGAGTCGCCCCGGTTGTGGTACATCGTCGGGTCGTTGAGCCAGGACGGGACCTTCACGTCCGTCTTGTCGGCGGGGACGGTCGGGATCTTCGGGAAGGAGGAGGTGGAGACGGCGGGGAAGGTCTTCGCGCCGTCCGCGTAGTCGGCGTCGTCGAAGGGCTGCCCGTCCTTGGTGAGGTAGGGGAAGGCGCCCTTGGAGAGGTAGCCGTAGGACTTGCCCTCGTAGTCGACGACGTCGGCGGTGTGGTTGGTGATGACGTCGAAGAAGACCTTCATGCCCTTGGCGTGGGCCTTGGAGATGAGGGTCGCGAGGTCCTTGTTGGTGCCGAAGTGCGGGTCGACCTTGGTGAAGTCCGTTATCCAGTAACCGTGGTAGCCGGCGGAGGCATCGCTCCCCGCCCCCTGCACGGGCCGGTTCTTGAAGATCGGGGCCATCCAGATGGCGGTGGTGCCCAGGCCCTTGATGTAGTCGAGCTTGTTTGTCAGACCCTTGAGGTCGCCGCCCTGGTAGAAGCCCTTGTCGGTGGGGTCGTAGCCGGTGCTGAGGCGTGAACCGGTCAGCCCTCCCCGGTCGTTGGAGGTGTCGCCGTTGGCGAAGCGGTCCGGCATCACGAAGTAGAACTGCTCGCGGGTGTCGTCGTGCCGGGCGGGCGTGGCCGCCAGCTTCGCGTCGGACGGGGGTGCGGGCGGGGTCGCGGCGTGGGCGGCGAGGGGTTGGACGAACGCGGCGAGGAGTGCGGCGACGACGATGCCCGTGGCCCTTCTCCCTCGCTCGGTGCGGCGCGTGCAGGGCGCCGGCCATCTCGGTATCACAGGCGTGAACTCCTTGCGATTACGGCTCAGTTCGGGTCCGACCCCGGGCGAGACCGTATCGCCGACGCAAGTGTTGCAGCAAGAGTCGCGAAAGGTGTGGAAAGAAGTTTCACCAATGGCGCCGACCTTTCCCCGCCGGAAGGGTCTGGAACCGATCACTCCGGCAGCCCGTCCCGCAAGCCGTACCTGTCGCATATCGCGGAACACGGAACCGAGCCATCCACCCTCGGCACGGCCGTCGCCCGCACCACATCTCCGGCAGCACAAGACGCTGGCCTTCCCTCAGTGGGTCGACCACGGCGACCTCTCCGTCACCGCGCCGGCCAGGCACATCGACGTCACGCCGTGACCTCACGGCAGGACGGGCCGCCACCGGGAGCTTCGCCGCCGGTGGCGGCCTCTCTCACGCGCCCGCTCCCCCGTCCACCTGCAGGATCGCGCCCGACACGAAGGATGCCCGGTCGCTGAGGAGCCAGGCGGCGGCTTCGGCGATCTCTTCGGGGGCGGCCGTGCGGCCGAGCGGGGTCATGGACTTCATACGATCGATGACGCCGGGGGTGGCCGCGTCCCAGTCGCGGACCATCTCGGTGAGCGTGCCGCCCGGGGCGACGGCGTTGACGCGGATGCCCTCGGGGCCGTAGGTGACGGCGGCGGACTGGGTGAGGCTGTTGACGGCCCGCTTCAGGGCGCCGTAGACGGGCAGGACGGGGTTGGCCCGGAGGCTGCCGATGGAGGAGTTGTTGACGATGGCGCCGCCGGAGGCGGTGGCACGGATGGCCTTGACCTCCGCGGTCATGGCCAGCCAGACGCCCTTGAGGTTCACGCTGGTGATGTGGTCGAAGTCCGGCTCGGGCAGTTCGTCCAGAGGGCCGGGGTGCTGGGCGATCGCGCCGTTGTTGAAGGCGATGTCGAGGCGGCCGTAGACCTCCACGGTGCGGTCGACGGCGGCGCGGACGCTCGCCGCGTCGGCCAGGTCGCAGACCACGTGGTCCGCGGTGCCGCCCGCCGCGCGGATCTCCTCGGTGACCGCCTTGAGCTGGTCCTCGGTGCGGGCCGCCAGCAGGACCCGGGCGCCCTCGCGGGCGAAGAGCCGGGCGGCGGCCGCACCGATACCGCGGCCGGCGCCGGTGATGAAGGCGACCTTGTCGGTCAGCAGGCCCTGGTGGGTGATCGCGGTGTTTTCCATGGCTTCGAGCCTGGCCCCGGGGCCACCGCTCATCCAGGCACCGGCGGTACCTGGATGGGACCTGCCGCCCGGCGCACACTGGTGGCGTGGACAAGCAAGAACTCGCAGCGTTCCTGCGCAGCAGGCGCGAGCGGATCTCCCCCGCCGAAGTGGGGCTGCCGCGCGGCCCGCGTCGCCGTACTCCCGGGCTGCGGCGCGAGGAGGTGGCGCAGCTGGCGTTCATCTCGACCGAGTACTACACGCGGCTCGAACAGGCCCGGGGGCCGCGTCCGTCGCGGGAGGTGCTGGGCGGTCTCGCGCGGGCGCTGCGGCTGTCGGACGCCGAGCGTGGGCATCTCCATCACCTCGCCGGGGCTCCGCCCGGACCGCCGCCCGGGCCCTCCCGCGAGGTGCGGCAGAGCCTCCTCGATCTGCTGCGCCGGCTGCCGCAGGCCGCTGCCTTCGTGACGTCCGCGACCTTCGAGGTACTGGCCTGGAACGATCTCGCCGCCGCCCTCATGGAGGACTTCTCCGCCCTGCCCCCGCGCGACCGCAACCTGGTACGCCGCGCCTTCCTCACCCCGCGCCCGGAAGGCAGCAGGCTGTACGGGGTGTCGGACGTCGACGCCTTCGCCCGGCTCTCGGCACAGCGGCTGCGTGCCGTCGCCGCCCGCTACCCCGACTCGCCGGCGGTGACCGGGCTGGTGGCCGAACTCCTCGCCGGAAGCGAGGAGTTCCGCCGCCTGTGGGAGTCGCACGACGTGTCCGCCGAGCCCACCCTCACCAAGACCTTCCAGCACCCGGTGGTGGGCCCGGTCACCGTCAACTGCGACGCCCTCGACATCACCGACCGGGACCAGCAGGTCGTGATCTACACCGCCACCCCGGGCTCACCGTCGGAGGAGGCGTTGCGTCTGCTGGCCGTCATCGGAACGCAGCGGATGGATCAGCAGGACGTCTTGCCCGCGTAGATCGCCAGCGCCGTGTTGGAGCCCAGGGTGGCGGTGAACTGCCCGCTGGAGTTCACGGTCACCGTCGTGTTGTTCTGGACGTTGCAGTACGTGCCCGCGGCCAGTGACGTCTGGTACGTCTGGGTCAGCGAGTACGACTCGTGGTTGATGGCCACGTAGCCCTTGCTGCCGCGCCCGAATCCGATCGCGTCGTTGCCGTCGTCCCACCAGTTGGTGAGGGACTGGCCGCTGGTGGCGTTGCGGAAGGCGACCATGGACTTGATCTCCGGCCAGGCGTGCTGGCACTTCCAGCCGTCCTGCCAACAGGCCGTCACCGCGCCGTTGTTGGGCGGTCCGGCGTCCGCGTCCGACCACTCGTAGCCGGAGTTGATGTCGGGGGCGCCGTAGGGGTAGGCGAGCATGAAGACGTTGGCCAGCGTGTAGTTGGCGCCGTCCTTGTAGTTCAAGGTCGAGCCGTTGCGCTCGGTGTCGTGGTTGTCGACGAAGACTCCCGCCACCGAGCTGCTCATGTAGCCCCAGCCCTCGCCGTAGTTCTTCAGGTAGGCGAGGTTCTCGTTGTTGAAGACGCGCTTGAGGTCGTAGGCGTAGCGGAACTCCTGGACGTCCCCGTTGCCGGTGTACTCGGTGGGCTGGACGGCCTCGCCGGCGCCGTAGATGACCTCCTGCTTCCAGTAGACGGAGGGGTTCGACAGGCGCGACTTGATGTTCGCGAGGTCGGTCGCCGGGATGTGCTTGGCCGCGTCGATGCGGAAGCCGTCGGCGCCGTAGCCGAGGAGGGAGTTCATGTAGCCGGCGATGGTGGCGCGGACGTACTCCTCGCCGGTGTCGAGGTCGGCGAGGCCGACCAGTTCGCAGTTCTGGACGTTGGCGCGGTTGGTGTAGTCGCTGACCGTGGCGGTGCAGTCGTCCATGTCGTACGAGGAGTACAGGCCCGGGTAGTTGTACTTCGTGTACGACGAGCCGCCGGTGCCGGTGCCGCTGCCCGCCGACATGTGGTTGATGACCGTGTCGACGACGACCTTCACACCCGCCGCGTGGCAGGTGTTGATCATGCTCTGGAAAGCGGTTGCGTCACCGAGCCGCCCGGCGATCTTGTAGCTCACCGGCTGGTACGACGTCCACCACTGCGAGCCCTGTATGTGCTCGGCGGGCGGGGACACCTGGACGTAGCCGTAGCCGGCGGGGCCGAGGGTGTTGGTGCACTCCTTGGCGACCGAGGCGAAGTTCCACTCGAAGAGGACGGCGGTGACGTCCTTGGTGCCGGGCGGGGAGGCGTGTGCGGTACCCGGCACCAGGACCGCCGTCGCGGCGGCGAGGGCGAAGGCTCCTGCAAGTGATCTGCTGCTGGCCATGTGGGGTTCCTTCTCCGTTGAAGGCTCTTGAATGTTCTTGCTGAAATCCCGTGGAAACCTTGCGGTGGCCAGATGTTAAAGGCCCGCCGCCCAAAAGGGCAGCGGGCCGTGTGAAGTTGATGAAAGAACTTACGGAGTCGTCGTCCACCAGACCGTCGTGTCGGTGGGCAGCTTCGCCTCGCCGTCCGCCTCGGTCACCTCACCGCTGGCGAGCAGCAGTCGGCCGTACGCCGACGTCGTCACCGACTCCCCGCTGGTGTTCGCGACACACACGAACTCCCCCCGCCGGAAGGCGAGTACGCCCTCGGGCGCCCGCAGCCACTCCACCGAGTCGCCCGCGCCGAGGTCTGGCTGGGTGCGCCGGGCGGCGAGCGCGGCCCGGTACAGCTCGAGCGTCGAGCCGGCCGTCCCGGTCTGCGCCTCGATGCTCAACTCGCCCCAGCCGTCCGGCTGCGGCAGCCAGCTCCCGCCGTTCCCGAAGCCGTACGACGATCCGGTGCGCGTCCACGGGATCGGCACCCGGCACCCGTCGCGGAAGCCGTCCTGGCCCGCGCCCCTGAAGTAGGCGGGGTCCTGGCGCACTTCGTCCGGCAGGTCGACGACGTCCGGCAGGCCGAGTTCCTCGCCCTGGTAGATGTAGGCCGAGCCGGGCAGCGCCAGCATCAGCAGGGTCGCCGCACGGGCCCGGCGCAGGCCCAGCTCCCGGTCGCCCGCCGTGCGGATCTGGGTGCCGAGGCCGGGCGGGTTGGCGAAGCGGGTGGCGTGCCGGGTGACGTCGTGGTTGGAGAGGACCCAGGTGGCGGGGGCGCCGACCGGTCGCATGGCCTCCAGCGTCCGGTCGATGACCGTACGGAGCTCATCGGCGTCCCAATCGGTCGACAGGTACTGGAAGTTGAAGGCCTGGTGGAGTTCGTCGGGGCGGACGTAGTTGGCCGTCCGCTCCACGGTCGGGGTCCACGCCTCGGCGACGAAGATGCGCTCGCCGGCGTACTCGTCGAGGACCGTGCGCCACTGGCGGTAGATGTCGTGCACGCCGTCCTGGTCGAAGAACGGCATGACATCGTTGCCCAGCAGCTTGAGCTGTTCGTGCGAGCCGAGGTCGGGCAGCCCCTCCGCCTTCACCAGCCCGTGGGCGACGTCGATACGGAAACCGTCGACGCCGATGTCGAGCCAGAAGCGGAGAACGGACCTGAACTCGTCGCCCACCGCCGGGTGTTCCCAGTTGAAGTCGGGCTGCTCGGGCGCGAAGAGGTGCAAGTACCACTCCCCGTCCGGGACTTGGGTCCAGGCCGGGCCGCCGAAGATGGACTCCCAGTCGTTGGGCGGGAGTTCGCCGTGCTCGCCCTTTCCGGGGCGGAAGTGATAGCGCTCCCGCAGCGGCGAGCCGGGCCCCTCCCGCAACGCCCGCTTGAACCACTCGTGCTGGTCCGAGGAGTGGTTGGGGACCAGGTCCACGATAATGCGCAGGCCGAGTCCGTGGGCGTCGCGGATCAGCGCGTCGGCGTCGAGCAGGTTGCCGAACATCGGGTCCACGGCACGGTAGTCGGCGACGTCGTAGCCCGCGTCCGCCTGCGGGGAGGCGTAGAACGGGCTGAGCCAGACGGCGTCGACACCGAGGTCGCGCAGATACGGGAGCCGGGAGCGTACGCCCTCCAGGTCGCCCATGCCGTCACCGTTGCTGTCGGCGAAGCTGCGCGGATAGACCTGGTAGATCACCGCGTCTCTCCACCAGTCGCCTCGCTTGGCTTTGGCGGGGTTCGGTGCCGGGGCGACGGCCGAGTGCTGCTGGGTCATGGCGTCCTTGGTACGTAACGGAAGTTGGGGCGAGGCGGCCGAAGTGTCAGCGGGGTCGGATGGACACCACGGCCGCCCCGGGATAGGGGGTTTGGGGGGCACGCCCCCCAAAAAAAGGGGCGCGGGGCTGTATCGATATGCGGCTCCGCCGCGTGGGCGCGACCAGCCACAACGCACCCGCAGCCGACAACGAAACCGGCAGTCAGCCCTTCGTGCCACCCGCGGTGAGCCCGGTGACCAGGTTCTTCTGCACGAGATAGAAGAACGCGGCCACAGGTATCGCGATCAGCACGGCCGTCGCCGCCATCAGGTTCCGCTGCGCGTCGTGCTCGCTCACGAACGTCTGGAGCCCCACCGCGAACGTGTACTTCGTGTCGGACAGCATGAACGTCGAGGCGAAGGCGACCTCGCCGAAAGCCGTGAGGAAGCTGTAGAACGCGGCGACCGCCAGGCCCGGCTTGGCGAGCGGCAGGATCAGTCGCGCGAACGTGCCGAAGGGGTTCAGCCCGTCGACGCGTCCGGCCTCGTCGATCTCGAACGGGATCGTGTCGAAGTAGCCCTTGAGCAGCCAGGCGCAATACGGCACCGCCGTCGAGCAGTAGACGAGGATGAGACCAAGGTAGCTGTCGATGAGCTGCAGATCCGCGAGAATCTGGTACATCGGCACAATAAGTACCGCTATCGGGAACATCTGGGTGACCAGCAGCACCCACATGAACTTCCGGTAGCCGGGAAAGCGCATGCGCGAGACGGCGTAGCCGGTGCTGGCCGCGATGGTCACGCCGATGACCGTGGTGCCGAGCGAGACGATCAGCGAGCTCTTCAACCAGTCGAAGAACTCGGTGTGCTGGAGCACGAACGAGTAGTTGCCGAGCGTCATCTTCTTCCAGATGCCGGCCGGGTGGAGGTAGTCGTCCGAGTCCGGGCCCAGCGAGAGGAAGACCAGCCAGGCGATCGGGAAGAGCGCGATCAGGCTCGCGACGATCAGGATGCCGTGCGAGGTGAGAGAGCCGGCGCGGCCCAACTCGCCGCGGCGGCGCGTCCGGCGGGGTGTGGTCGTGGTGCTCATGGGGACTCCTGCCTCAGATCGCGAGCTGCTGGTCGTTGCGGTTCAGCCAGCGGCGGTAGAAGGAGGTGAAGACGATCAGGATGGCCAGCAGCAGGATGCCGTAGGCCGCCGACTGGGCGAAGTCACGCGGCTGTTGGCCGAAGCCGAGGTAGTACGACCAGGTGACGAGGATCGAGGCGTCGGGGGCCGTGTTGCCGAACAGCAGGAAGATGACGGCGAACTGGTTGAAGGTCCAGATGACGCCGAGGAGTACGACGGTGGAGCTGACCGACCGCAGGCCCGGGAGGGTGACGTAGCGGAAGCGCTGCCAGGGGCTCGCGCCGTCCATCTCGGCGGCCTCGTAGAGCGAGGCGTCGATGGACTGCAGTCCGCCGAGCATCGAGACCATCATGAAGGGCACGCCGCACCAGGTGTTGACCATGATCGCGGCCGTCCGCTGCCAGAACGTGCTTTCCAGCCAGTCGGGTTGGGGCAGGTGCAGGGTGTGCAGCGCGGTGTTGATGATGCCGCCGTCGGCGAGCATGAAGCGCCAGCCGAACACAGTGACGAAGGTGGGGACGGCCCACGGCAGGATCAGGATCAGCCGGTACAGGATGCGTCCGCGCAGCTTCTGGTTGAGGAGCAGGGCGAGCGCGAGGCCGATCGTGTAGTGCAGGGTGACGCAGACCGCGGTCCAGACGATCGTCCAGATGAAGTGCGACCAGAAGCGGTCGTACGAGGTCGGGCCGAACAGGATGTCCTTGTAGTTGTCGAGACCGATGAACTTGTAGGTGGCGTCGATGTGGTTGACGCCGATCGTGCGCGCGGTGTTGAGGCTGTTGGCGTCGGTGAGCGTCAGGTACAGGCCGTACACCAGGGGGTAGAGCACGAGGACGCCGAGCACGACGACCACGGGGATGATCATCGCGTACGCGTACCAGTGCTTCTGGTAGGCGGACTTGAGGCGCCCGCGGGGTCCGGGTCGGGGTGCGCGGTCACCGTGGCGCTTGCCGGTCGCGCGGTCGATGGCGACTGTCATGGTTCGTTCGACACCTTCTGGAAGGTCAGGAGTTGGGCCGGTGCGCAGGCCGGGCGGCCGCCGGATCCGTCCCCCAGGCTGCTGCTTGAGGATCCGGCGGCCACCAGGACTACTTGCTGAAGTCCGGGACCAGCTTCTGGATCGCGAGTTCGGCGTTGCTCAGGCCCTTGGTGAGGGACTCCTTGCCGCCGGCGATCTTGGGCAGTTCGGTGTCCAGCGGACCCCACAGCGAGCTGTACTCGGCCAGCGCCGGGCGCGGCTGGGCGGCGCCGAGGACACTCTGGAAGCCGGCGATGCCCGGGTCGGCCTTGACGGCGGCGGTGTAGGCGTCGTCGCGGGTCGGCAGCGTCGAGTTCTTCAGCGCGATCGTCGACTGCGAGGCGGCGGAGGTCATGAAGTTGACGAACTTCAGGGACGCCTTCTGGTGCGCCGAGTCCGAGCCGGCGTAGACCGAGAGGTTGTGACCGCCGGTCGGAGCACCGGACTTGCCGGTGGAGCCCGCCGGGATCTGGGCGATGCCGAGGTTGGACTTGTCCTTGAAGGCCGAGCCCTTGTAGAAGTTCGTGATCTCCCAGGGGCCCTGGATGATCGAGGCGACCTGGCCGTTGACGAACGCGTCCTGGATGTGGGCGTAGGCGTCGGCGGTGGTGTCGGCGTCGTGCAGGCCCTGGCCGGTGAAGAGGCTGAGCCAGGTGCCGTAGGCCTTCTGCGCGGCGGCGGAGTTCACGGTGATCTTCTTGGCGGCGGCGTCGACGGTGTCGGTGCCCTCGCCGTAGAGGAAGGTCTGCGCGTAGTAGGCCTGGGTGGAGCCCCAGTAGCCGTACACCTTCTCCTTGGCGTCGATCTTGGAGGCGTCGGCCTTCAACTCGTCCCAGGTGGTGGGCGGTGCGGTGATGCCGGCCTTCTTGAAGATCGCCTTGTTGTAGACGAGGGCGAGGGTGTCGGTGACCAGCGGCACACCGTAGGTCTTGCCGTGGTACTGGGCCTGCGTGATCAGGTTCGGCTTGAACTTGGCCTGGTCGGCGAGGGCTTCGGTGCCGTCGAGCGGCAGGAAGTAGCCCTTCTTCGCGAACGCGGGGGTCCAGCCGACCTCCGAACGCAGCACGTCCGGGGCGCCCTTGGAGCCGGCGGCGGTGTCGAACTTGTTCTGCGCCTGGTCGAAGGGCACGTTGACGTACTTGACCTTGATGTTCTTGTTGGCGGCCTCGAACTTGGCGACCAGGGCCTTGTACGTGGGTGCCTCATTGGTGGCGTTGGAGGTGTCCCACCAGGTGATGGTGACCGGCCCGTCCGACTTGCCGCTGCCACTGTCACTGCCGCCGCAGGCCGTCGCCGCGAGGGCGAGGGACGCCACCAGAGCGGTGGCCGCTATGCCACGCCGCATGAGTTCTCCTTGAGGGTGAAAGCCCGTGTGCCGCAGGGGGCGGGCCCGTCCGCCGCCTCTGTGACTCGCCGACCGCTCCTTCGCCGCCGCCGGGCGTCGCCGAACGTAACAGCGATGAAAGCGTTGCGAAAGTCCTTGCTGCAAAAAACTGCAAGACGGCCCGAGAGTTACCCGCCCGTGACTTCTTCTCGATCCGGTTGAAACCGAGTATTGATGCGGCTCAGCGGGCGATGAGACACTTGTGCAAGACTCTGCAAGCTCTTGCCGCACGTCGTATACCGACCAGAAGCCCACCAGAACACGAGGGATCGCGATGACGCAGCAACCCGCAGCGCGCCGACGGCCGGTACAGTCCACTCCCGTGACCACACGGCTTGCCGACATCGCCGCCCAGGCGGGGGTGAGCGAGGCGACCGTCAGCCGCGTCCTCAACGGCAAGCCGGGCGTCGCCGCAACCACCCGCCAGTCCGTCCTCGCCGCCCTCGACGTGCTCGGCTACGAGCGTCCCGTGCGGCTGCGGCAGCGCAGCGAGGGCCTGGTCGGTCTCATAACGCCGGAGCTGGAGAACCCGATATTCCCCGCCCTGGCGCAGGTCATCGGGCAGGCGCTGACGCGGCAGGGCTACACCCCGGTGCTCGCCACCCAGACCCCGGGCGGGTCCACGGAGGACGAGCTGACCGAGATGCTCGTCGACCGCGGGGTGGCCGGCATCATCTTCGTCTCCGGACTGCACGCGGACACCTCCGCGGACATGCAGCGCTACGAGCAACTCCGGGCGCAGGGCGTGCCGTTCGTGCTCGTGGACGGCTTCTCGCCCAAGGTGCAGGCGCCGTTCATCTCGCCGGACGACCGCGCGGCGATGACCCTCGCCGTCACCCACCTCGTCTCCCTCGGCCACACCCGCATCGGCCTCGCGCTGGGCCCCAAGCGCTTCGTACCCGTACAACGCAAGATCGAGGGCTTCGTCCGCACGATGCAGGACCAACTGGCCCTGACCGCCGAGGATGTGGAGACTCGGCTGGTGCAGCACTCGCTGTACACGCTGGAGGGCGGACAGGCCGCCGCCGCCGCGCTGATCGACCGCGACTGCACGGCGATCGTGTGCGCGAGCGACATGATGGCGCTCGGGGCGATACGGGCGGCCCGGCAGCGGGGTCTCCAGGTACCCACGGACGTCTCGGTGGTCGGCTTCGACGACTCCCCGCTGATCGCGTTCACCGACCCGCCGCTGACCACGATCCGCAAGCCGGTGCCGGCGATGGGACAGGCGGCGGTACGGACGCTGCTGGAGGAGATCGGCGGGACTCCCGCCCCGCACAGTGAGTTCGTGTTCATGCCGGAACTGGTGGTACGGGGTTCGACGGCTTCGGCGCCCGGGGAGCGGAATCGTCCCTAATGGGGAGAAAACACGGCGGCTTCCCCTGCGTCGGTAGTAGTACGGGGACTCTTCTCGTCGTAGAACATGCGAGCCGGACCCGACCAGGGGATGATCGGTCGGAGAAGCCTTTTCTGGCAGACTTTGTGTCTATGGGTGAGACCACCGTGACGACATTGGAAGGCCGTGGGGAAGCCGTTCCGAGCCCCGTCGCGGACGCCGCGGGGCACGGTTTCCTGCGCCGGTTGCGGACTCCGCGCCGGCCCCGGCTGTGGTTCGAGATCCTGCTGATCGCGGTGAGTTACTGGACGTACTCACAGATCCGCAACGCGGTTCCGGAGCAGCGGACCGAGGCACTGCGCAACGCCGACTGGATCTGGCGCGTGGAGAACGACCTCGGCATCGCCGTCGAGCAGTCGGTCAACCACGCGGTGAACTCGGTGACTTGGCTGATCGTCGGCATGAACTACTACTACGCGACACTGCACTTCGTGGTGACGCTGGGTGTTCTGGTGTGGCTGTACCGCAGTCATCCGGGCCGGTACGCGGCGACCCGCCTGGTCCTCTTCGCGACCACGGCCGTGGCCCTGGTCGGCTACTACTTCTTCCCGCTGGCCCCGCCCCGCCTGATGAACGGCGGCCACTTCGTCGACACCGTCATGGTCCACCAGACCTGGGGCTCGATGGCCTCCGGCGACCTGAAGCACATGTCGAACCAGTACGCCGCGATGCCGTCCATGCACATCGGGTGGTCCCTGTGGTGCGGCCTGACGATCTTCGCCCTGGCGAAACTCCCCTGGGTCCGGATCCTCGGCCTCCTCTACCCGGCGGCGACCCTCATGGTCATCGTCTCCACCGCCAACCACTTCTGGCTCGACGCGGTGGGCGGCATGCTCTGCCTGGCCTTCGGCTTCGCGGTCTCCCGCCTCTGGTACGGCGCCTACCCGTACTCCCTGCCGCGCACGGTGGCGGTGCGGGGAGCGGACGGGCTCTGGCTGCCGACCAAGGCGTAGCCCGCACTGGGGCCCGTCCGGCAGGTCATGCCGGAGACGCGGGGTCTGGCACGCCCTCCCCCACTGCCTTAAAGGCGTGGGGGACCCCCAGCGGCGTTGTCGTCGGTTGCCGACTCCCCCAGTCTCGACTTCGTTCGACCGGGAGGGACCTCCATCGCGTCGGCGCCTTCCTCCGCCTTGCAGCTGCACGCGCCAGCCCCCGCTCACCTGTGCTTATGAGGCGCCGCTGCTTTCCTCCGACCTGATCCGCCGGACAGGTCCTAGCCCGAGGCGGGTCCCCCGGTCGCCGCGTCCCGCAGCGCCCGCAGAAACGCCCGCAGGGCCGGTTGCGGCGGTGCCGTCCCGCGGACGGCCGCGTGGATGGTCCGCACCGGCTCCGGATCCC
This sequence comes from Streptomyces sp. NPDC050549, assembly GCF_040655035.1. NCBI lineage: Bacteria > Bacillati > Actinomycetota > Actinomycetes > Kitasatosporales > Streptomycetaceae > Streptomyces > Streptomyces sp. NPDC050549. Next base: position 71,238 of record NZ_JBFAJD010000028.1, on the reverse strand, counting down.
GTACGACCCGTACGACCACGTCCGGATGGCGGCTGCCCAGCCCCAGCCGGGGAATCAGGGTCACCCCGAGGCCTGCCGCCACGAAACCCTGAGCGGTCACGTAGTCCTCGCTCTGGACCGCGAACCCGGGCCGGAATCCCGCCGCCGCACACGCGCCGAGCTGGGCGTCGAGACACGGCCCCGGCCACTCGCTCCCGACCCACGCCTCCTCGGCCAGCTCCCGCAGCTCCACACTCCGCCGCGCGGCCAGCCGGTGCCCCTTGGGCAGCACGGCGAGATAGGGATCGTCGAGCAGCTTCACCAGCCGTACGCCGTCGGGAACACGGGACTCCCCCACGACCAGCGCGACATCCGCCCGCCCCTCCTTCACGTCCGGCAGCGGGTCCTCGGGGTCGGTCAGCTTCAACTCCAGCCGTACTCCCGGGTGTTCGGCGCGGAGCCGGGCCACGGCGGGGGCGACCAGGGCGGCACCGGCGGTGGCGAAGTAGCGGACCGTGAGCAGTCCCGTGCGCCCGGCCACCAGGTCCGCCAGCGCCGTCTCCGCCTCGGCGACCTGCCGCCCGATCGCGTCCGCGTACCCGGTGAGCAGCAACCCGGCCGCCGTGGGCCGCACCCCGCGCCCCACCCGCTCCAGCAGTGCGGTCCCGGCCTCCTTCTCCAGCGCCCCGACCTGCTGGCTGACGGCCGACGGCGTGCAGCCAAGCCGGGCCGCCGCCGCGGTCACCGACCCGCTGTCCACCACGGCCCGCAGCACCTGCATGCGTCGCACATCAAGCATGTAGTAGAGGTTAACAGTGCCTGTAGAACTCTTCGCTTGTGCTGAAATGTTTCCTGCCGGACGGTAGACGCATGAAGCCCGCCTCCACCCTCCGCATGGCCGTGCTCGCCCTTCTGTGGGGTTCGGGCTTCCTGTGGATCAAACTCGCCCTGGACCACGGCCTCTCCCCCGCCGAGATCACGATCACCCGCTGCGCCCTGGGCTCGCTGGTCCTGCTGGCCCTGGCCCGCTCCAAAGGCCAGCGCCTCCCCCGTGACCGCAGGACGTGGGGCCGGCTCGCGGTGGCCGCCCTCTTCTGCAACGCCGTCCCGTTCGCCCTGTTCAGCGTGGGCGAGCAGACCGTCGACTCCGGGATCGCGGGCGTCCTGAACGCCACAACTCCCTTGTGGTCCCTGCTGATCGGCATCGCCCTCGGCACCGACCGCGGCCTCGGCCGCACCCGCCTCACCGGCCTTGTGCTCGGCTTCGCGGGTACGGTCCTGATCTTCGCCCCTTGGCAGCGCTCGGGCCTGGCCGGCTGGGGCGCGCTCGCCCTGCTGGCCGCCGCCGCGAGCTACGCCGTGGCCTTCGCCTACATGGCCCGCAAACTCACCACCGGCCAGGCCCCGTTGGCGGTCTCGGCGGCCCAACTGCTGGCGGCGACGGCCTGGACGGCACTCGCCCTACCGGCCGCGGGCCCGGTGCACCCCGACCTCACGGCACTGCTGGCGGTGACCGCCCTCGGCGTCCTGGGCACCGGCGTGACCTTCTACCTCAACTACCGCCTGATCGCCGACGAGGGCGCGACGAGCGCCGCAACGGCCGGATATCTGCTGCCGGTCGTGTCGGTGTCCCTGGGGGCGGTGCTGCTGGACGAGAGGGTGGGGTTGCGGGTGGTGGCGGGCATGGCGGTAGTCCTGGTGAGCGTCGCCCTTACAAGGCGCCGCTCGGCGGAGTCTTTCAGGGGCGCGGGGAACTGCGCGCCCAGCCCCCACGCACCCCCCGCAGCCAAGAAACAACCCGCTCAGGCCCCGTAGAACAACACGTCCACCACACCACGTGCCCGACGAGTAGTACGCCGATAGTCGTCCAGCATGTCCCCCACATGCCCCGGCCCATACCCCAAGTACCGTCCCACAGCAGCCAGTTCACGCGGGTCAGAGGGAAACGTGTCCCCCGCCCGCCCCCGCACCAGCATCACCGCGTTACGGACCCGCGTGGCCAACACCCACGCCTCGTCCAGAGTCGCCGCGTCCTCGGCCGAGATCAGCTCGGCGGCACACGCGGCGGCAAGTGCCCCGCGCGTACGGGTGGTCCGCAGCCCCGGCTCGACCCACCCGTGCCGCAACTGCATGAGCTGCACGGTCCATTCGACGTCGGAGAGTCCCCCACGCCCGAGTTTGGTGTGCAGCGTCGGGTCGGCGCCGCGAGGCAGCCGCTCGGACTCCATCCGGGCCTTCAACCGCCGGATCTCCCGTACGGCGTCGTCGCCGAGCCCGTCGGCCGGATACCGCAGCGGATCGATCAGCTCGATGAACCGGCGGCCCAACTCCTCGTCCCCGGCGACGGGTTCGGCCCGCAGCAGCGCCTGCGACTCCCAGACGAGGGACCACCGGCGGTAGTACGCCTCGTAGGAGTTCAACGACCGTACGAGCGGCCCCGACTTGCCCTCGGGACGCAGGTCCGCGTCGATCAGCAGGGGCGGGTCCGAGCTGGCGACCTGGAGCAGCCGGCGCATCTCGGAGACGACCTTGTTGGCCGCCTCGGAGGCCTCGCGCTCGGGCACGCCCTCGCGGGGTTCGTGCACGAACAGGACGTCCGCGTCGGAGCCGTAGCCCAGTTCGTGGCCGCCGAAGCGGCCCATGCCGATGACGGCGAAGCGGGTGGGGAGGGTGTCGCCCCAGCTCTCGCGGACCACCGCGCGCAGGGTACCGGCGAGGGTCGCCGCGGTCAGGTCGGAGACGGCCCCGCCGACCCGGTCGACGAGGGCGCCCTGGTCGGCCTCGGCGGGCTGGGTCTCGGTGCCGTAGGAGCCGACGATGTCGAAGGCGGCCGTACGGAAGAGTTCGCGGCGGCGGACGCCTCGGGCGAAGGTGACCGCCTGCACGGCGTCGTCGGCGCGGCCGACCGCGGCCAGTATCTCCTGGTCCAGATGGGCGCGTTCGCGGGGTTCGAGGCCGCTGCCGCCGTCGCCGTCGCCGAGCAGGGCGACCGCTTCGGGGGCGCGCATCAGGAGGTCGGGGGCGAGGCGGCCGGCCGACAGGACGCGGGCGAGGTTCTCGGCGGCGGCGCCCTCGTCCCTCAACAGCCTTAGGTACCAGGGTGTCTTGCCGAGCGCGTCGGAGACCTTGCGGAAGTTGAGGAGGCCCGCGTCCGGGTCGGCGGAGTCCGCGAACCAGCCCAACAGGACGGGCAGCAGGGTGCGTTGGATGGCGGCCTTGCGGGTGACGCCGGAGGCGAGGGCCTCGATGTGGCGCAGGGCCGCCGCCGGGTCGACGTAGCCGAGGGCCACCAGCCGTTCGCGGGCCGCCTCGGCGCTCAACCTGGCCTCGCCGGGGGCGAGTTGGGCGACCGCGTCGAGCAGCGGACGGTAGAAGAGCTTCTCGTGCAGACGCCGTACGACCGTCGCGTGCCGCTTCCACTCTCGGTTGAGCTCGGCCACCGGGTCGGTGCGCAGGCCCATCGAGCGGCCGAGGCGGCGCTGGTCGGCGTCCTCGACGGGGACGAGGTGGGTGCGGCGCAACCGGTAGAGCTGGATGCGGTGTTCCATGGTGCGCAGGAAGCGGTAGGCGTCGTCGAGCCGGGCGGCGTCCTCGCGGCCGACGTAGCCGCCGGCGGCGAGGGCCTGGAGCGCGACGAGCGTGGTGCCGCTGCGCAGCGAGATGTCGGCGCGGCCGTGCACCAACTGCAGGAGCTGGACGGCGAATTCGACGTCCCGCAGGCCGCCGGGAGCGAGCTTCAGTTCGCGGTCGATCTCGGCGGCGGGGATGTTCTCGACGACACGGCGGCGCATCTTCTGCACATCGGTGACGAAGTTCTCGCGCTCGGCCGCCTGCCACACCAGGGGTTCGAGGGCGGCGACGTACTCCGCGCCGAGCGCGAGGTCGCCGGCCACCGGGCGGGCCTTCAACAGGGCCTGGAACTCCCAGGTCTTGGCCCAGCGCTGGTAGTAGGCGAGGTGGCTGGCGAGGGTGCGGACCAGCGGGCCGTTGCGGCCCTCGGGGCGGAGGTTGGCGTCGACGGGCCAGATGGAGCCCTCGACGGTGGTCTCGGAGCAGATCCGCATCATGTGCGCGGCGAGCTTGGTGGCGGCGCGCAGCGCCTTGCCCTCGTCGGCGCCGTCGACGGCCTCGCCGACGAAGATGACGTCGACGTCGGAGACGTAGTTCAGCTCGTGGCCGCCGCACTTGCCCATCGCGATCACCCCGAGCCGGCACAGCGCGGCGTCGTCGGGCGCGGCGGCTCGGGCGATGGCCAGGGCGGCGCGCAGGGTGGCGGTGGCGAGGTCGGCGAGCTCGGCGGCGGTCTGTGCGAGGTCGGTGGTGCCGCACACGTCGCGGGCGGCGATGGAGAGCAGACAGCGGCGGTAGGCGACGCGGAGGGCAACGGGGTCGGTGGCCTCTGCCAGCCCGCGCTCGAACTCCTCCACCCCGGGGTGGAGGTCGCGGGGCTCGTACATGACGAGGGCGTGCCAGTCGCGCGGATGCCGGGCGAGGTGGTCGCCGAGGGCGGCGGAGGCGCCGAGCACGCCGAGCAGCCGGTCCCGCAGGGGTTTCGCCGCGATCAGCGTGTCGGTCAGCTCACGCCGGGCGGTGGGCTCGGGCTGCGCCTCCAGGAGTCGTACGAGACCCTGAAGGGCCAGGTCGGGGTCGGCGGTGGCGCCGAGGGCCTCCAGCAGGACCGGGTCGTTCCTTATCGGCGCCAGCTCCGTGCTCTCCAGGAGCCGCTCGGCGGCCGAGGGATCGGTGAAGCCGTGCCGCAGCAGCCGCGTGAAGGTACTGCTTCTGCGTCCCGGCGCCGTCATCCTCGCCCTCCCTCGGATCAGGGTCGTTGCGATCCAGGTCGTATCTGGGTCGTTCCGATCTAGGTCGTAACGTCCCGAGCCTAACCGCAGGTGCGGAAGGTGGCCCCGGGGCGTGCGGCGATGAGTTCCGGCGGGGTACGGGGTCTGTCCTGCGGGAGCACGCACAGCCGACACCGGGAGAAGCCCATGACCGACAACGAACCGCAGACCCGTCTCGACCCCCGCTACAGCGACCCGGCGGCCACCGCGACCGACTGGGCCACGGCCGAGGCGCGGCTCGGGGCGGCCGAGCAGTTCTGGATCTCGACGGTGCGGCCGGACGGGCGGCCGCATGTGACGCCGTTGCCCGCGGTGTGGGCGGACGGGGCGCTGCATTTCTGCACCGGGCCCGAGGAGCGCAAGGCGCGCAATCTCGCCGACAACCCGCACGTCGTGCTGACGGCCGGCACGAGCACCTGGGACAAGGGGTACGACCTGGTCGTCGAGGGCGCGGCGGTGCGGGTCGTGGACGAGGACCGGCTGCGGGAGCTGGCCGCCGCGTGGGAGGCGAAGTACGGCAGCTTCTGGCACTTCGAGGTACGGGACGGGGCCTTCCACCACGGTGGCGGGTACGCGTTCGTCTTCGCTGTGGCGCCGCGCACGGTTTTCGGCTTCGGTAAGGGGGAGCCGTTCAGCCAGACGCGGTGGCGGTTCGAGTGACGCGCCTGACAGACGTGCCTAACGTGCCTGACAAAGGAGTCAAGCCATGGACATGACCCTCGAAGTGATTCTCCTCCCCGTCTCGGACGTGGACCGGGCCAAGGCGTTCTACCAGGACAAGGTCGGCTTCCACGTGGATCTCGACGGTGAGGTGATGGAGGGCGTACGGATCGTGCAGCTCACGCCGCCGGGGTCCGGCTGTTCGATCGCGCTGGTCGACGGCCTGCAGGTGCCGACCGGGACGCCGCAGCCGGGGACGTACCACGGCATGCAGCTGTGCGTGCAGGACGCCAAGGCGGCCTACGACGAGCTGACCGCGCGCGGGCTCGAGGTCAGCGAGCCGGTGCAGTTCGCGCCGCAGGACGGGGCGACGTTCATGTACTTCAAGGATCCGGACGGGAACGGCTGGGCGATCCAGGAGTACCGGAAGCGGGCGACCGAGCCGCTGCACCAGGTGCTGGCCCAACTGGCCGGACCGCAGCAGTAGTTCAGCACCGACCACTGACCACTGACCACTGACCACCGACATCAATTCACCACTTCTTCATCCGGTGGGTTGGGGGTGATGGGATGCGGGCATTTTGGCGTGTGCATGCTCTGTCCGCACCGTCACCCCCGTCCTCCCCCCCCCACCCGGAGGTTGAAGTGTCCGGCAGTACTGGCAATTCCGGCAGTTCCAGCGGTTCCGTAGGTTCCGTGTACCGCCGCAGCCGCGCCGTCGTGGCGTCCGCGCTCGCCTTCTCGGCAGCCGCCGTCGGGGTCTGGACAGGTTTCGGCACCGCCTCGACCGCGCATGCCGCGACCGCGGTGCCGACCCCGGACCACGTCGTCGTGGTGGTGATGGAGAACCACGCCTACAGCCAGGTCATCGGCTCCTCCAGTGCCCCCTACATCAACTCGCTCGCGTCCGGCGGCGCCGCCCTCACCCAGTCGTACGGGATCACCCACCCGAGCCAGCCGAACTACTTCGCCCTGTTCTCCGGCTCCACCCAGGGCATCACCAGCGACAGCTGCTACACCGCGGGCTTCTCCTCGGCCGCGAACCTCGCCTCCGAGGTGACGGCGGCGGGCGGCACCTGGGCCAGCTACAACGAGACGCTGCCCAGCCAGGGTTCGACGACGTGCAGCAGCGGCAACTACGCGCGCAAGCACAACCCCTGGTTCGGTTTCTCCAACGTCGCGACGTCCACGGCGAAGACCTTCGCGCAGTTCCCGACCGACTACACGACCCTCCCCGACATCTCCTTCGTGACGCCCAACCTGTGCAGCGACATGCACGACTGCTCGGTGGCGACCGGTGACACCTGGCTGAAGAACAACCTCGGCGCATACGCCACTTGGGCCAAGACTCACAACAGCCTGCTCGTCGTCACCTTCGACGAGGACAACCTGCTCAGCGGCAACCGCATCCCGACGGTGTTCTACGGCCAGCCGGTGACCACGGGCGCCACGTCCTCGACCACGTACAACCACTACAACCTGCTGCGGACCCTGGAGGACTCCCAGGGCCTGACCACCCACGCGGGCAACGCGGCCTCGGCCGCGGACATCACCGGCATCTGGGCGTCCTGAGATGTACGTGGCGGACAGCCGCGCCAACGCCGACCCGAGCGTCGGGGGTACTACGGGTACTGCGGCCGCCCCGAGTACCGGGGGTGCGGGTACTACGGGTACTGCGGCGCGGGTGTCCGCCGTCGTCGCCCCCACGGTCTTCGCGCTCGGCGCGGTCAGCCTGATCACCGACGTGTCGTCCGAGATGGTGACCGCGGTGCTGCCGCTGTACCTGGTGACGGGCCTCGGCCTCTCCCCGCTGGGCTTCGGTCTCCTGGACGGCATCTACAACGGCTTCTCGGCGCTCGTCCGCCTGGCCGGCGGCCACCTCGCGGACCGGGGCGGCGGCCGGCACAAGTGGGTCGCGGGCATCGGCTACGCCGTCTCCGCGGCCTGCAGGCCTCTCCTCCTCCTGGCCCACACCCTCACCCCCATCGGCCTGATCCTGGCCGCCGACCGCACGGGCAAGGGCCTGCGCACGGCACCGCGCGACGCGCTGATCTCCCTGTCCTCCACCCCGGAGAACCGGGGTCGTGCCTTCGGCGTACACCGCGCGATGGACACGGCGGGCGCGCTGCTCGGCCCGCTGGTGGCGTTCCTGATCCTGCGGGCGACGGTCGACGGGTACGACGCGGTGTTCACGGTGAGTTTCTGCGTGGCCGTGGTGGGGGTACTGGTGCTGGTCCTGTTCGTGCCGGGCTCGGCACCGGCACCGATACCGATACCGGCCGTCGAGAAGGCCGCACGCCCCACCCTCCGCGCCGCCTTCGCCCTCCTCGCCCGTCGCGACCTGCGCCGCATCACCGTCTGCGCACTGCTCCTGGGCCTGGCGACGGTCAGCGACTCCTTCGTGTACCTGCTCCTGCAACGCCGCCTCGGCGTCCCCGACCGCTGGTTCGCACTCCTCCCCCTGGGCACGGCGGCGGCTTTCCTGCTGCTCGCCGTACCACTGGGCCGCCTCGCGGACCGCGTCGGCCGCTGGCGGGTGTTCCTGGCCGGCCACGGCGCCCTCCTCACGGCGTATGCCTTGCTGCTGACCTCCTGGCACGGCACGGCCCTCCCCTACGCCGTCCTCCTCCTGCACGGCGGTTTCTACGCGGCGACCGACGGCGTACTGATGGCGGCGGCCTCGGACAGCGTGCCGGAAGAGCTGCGTTCCTCGGGCCTGGCGCTGGTGCAGACGGGCCAGGCGGCGGCGCGGTTCGTGTGCTCGCTGGGCTTCGGCGCGGCGTGGACGCTGTGGGGCGACCGTACGGCGCTCATGGCGTCGGCGGCGGCACTGGCGGTCTGCGCGGTGTTCGCGCTGACGCTCCGCCCGGGCCGTCCGGTCGGACCAGTTCCGGAGCCTGCCTCATGACCTTGCGCAACCGCGTCCTGATCCTCGCCACGGCAATCGTCCTGCTGGCAGGGATCGCCGTCGCCTCGGTACTCCACGCGTCGGCGCGCGCCGGGCAGCGGGACCAGGTCCAGCCCGGCGGCCCGCAGGTCACCGCGGGCCGGGTCACCCTCACGTCGCCCGGCACCATGGTGTTCCGCAACCTGGCCTGGGGCCCCCACCGAGACGAGCTCACGACGGTCCCGGCCTCCAACCCCTCCGGCCCCCGCACCGCCTCCGGCCTCAAGTGCCTCCGCTTCTACGCCAGTTCGGGCACCGGAGTCTGCCTCCAGGCGGTCCATGGCACGGTCACGGACACCTACCGCGCGCTGATCCTCGACGCCCGCCTCAGGGAGAAGGCCCACTACGACGTCCCCGGCATCCCCTCCCGCGCCCGGGTCTCCCCCACGGGCCACTTCGCGGCCTGGACGGCATTCGTCGGCGGCGACTCCTACGCGGGCACGAACTTCTCCACGCGAGCGGCGATCGTCGACACGAGGTCGGGCCGGCTGATCCCGTCCCTGGAGTCGTTCCGCATCCTCAAGGACGGTCACGTCTACCGCGCGGCCGACGCCAACTTCTGGGGCGTGACCTTCGCTGCGGACGACCGCACGTTCTACGCGACGCTGGCGACGAAGGGCAGCACATATCTGGTGAGGGGCGACCTGCGCGCTCGGACGGTCACCACGATCCGCACGAACGTGGAATGCCCGTCCCTCTCCCCCGACGGCACGCGCATCGCCTTCAAGAAACGGGTGAAAGGCCTCCCGAAGGACGCTCCCTGGCATCTGTACGTGCTCAACCTCCGCACGATGCACGAGACTTCGCTGGCGGAGCCAAGGAGCGTCGACGACCAGGCGGTGTGGAGGGACGACCACACGATCGTCTACGCACTGCCCGGGGACTACGGGGCGGACCTGTACGCGGTACCGGCGGACGGCACGGGAAGGGCTCGGCGGATCAGTAGGGCGGCGGTGTCGCCGGCGTACATGAGGTAGCTGCTCACGCACCCCGAAGGCCGGCCGCTGTCGACGGCTCGATAATGCGTTGCACCGGACGACCACCCGCGGCGATCCTCGATTGATGGTCACGACTCCGCCCGACGGCCGCGCGGGAATCGACGCCGCTCTCGTGAGACGTCTCATTGCCGCGCAGTTCCCTCAGTGGAGCGGCATGCCAGTCACTCCGGTGGAGATCGACGGCTGGGACAACCGCACCTTTCGCCTCGGCGACGACATGACAGCGCGCCTGCCCACCGCCGCCGGATATGTGCCCGCGGTCGCCAAGGAGAACAGGTGGCTGCCCTGCCTGGCGCCGTCGCTGCCCGTCGCCGTCCCGCCGATCCTGGCGATGGGCACCGCGGGCGAGGGCTATCCCTTCCCGTGGTCCGTGCGCGGCTGGCTGTCCGGTGAGAGGGCCGACCGAGCGCACATCGACGACACCTCGCAGTTCGCGATCTCGGTCGCCGAGTTCATCCTCGCCCTTCAACGTTGCGACGCCACCGACGGCCCGCCCGCCGGGGAGCACAGCTGGTTCCGCGGAGCGTCGCCGGCCCACTACGACGAGGAGACCCGCCGCTGCCTGGCCGCCCTCGAGGACCGTGTCGACACCGGTCGGGCCGCCGCCGTCTGGGAAGCCGCCCTTGCCGCCCAGTGGCGTGCAACACCGGTGTGGTTCCACGGCGACATCGCCGCCGGCAACCTGCTGGTCGCCGACGGGAAACTGACCGCCGTCATCGACTTCGGCACGTCGGGCGTCGGCGACCCGGCCTGTGATCTGGTGATCACGTGGGGGATGTTCTCCGGCGAGAGCCGGGAGGCGTTCCGCCGCACGGTCGACCAGGACGACGGCACCTGGGCCCGGGCCCGGGGGTGGGCACTGTGGAAGTCCTTGCTGAACCTGACCGGGTGCATCGACACCGATCAGGAGGAGGCCGCCGTCAATCAGCGCGTGATCAGTGAGGTCCTGGCCGACCACGACACCTTCGGCTAGCCGAGGTCACCCGACCGCAGTGCGGGCGCCTTCGGCGTTCTGCCGACCCGAGAGCAGCCCCAAGGACCTCAAAACGTCACGGGGCCGACGGTCCACGACCGTCGGCCCCGTGCGCCGAATCAACCCGAGGCGGGCTGTGAACCGCCTCTACAGCACCGGCAGGTTCTTCCGCAGCTCGAACGCGGTCACCTCGGAGCGGTACTCCTCCCACTCCTGCCGCTTGTTGCGCAGGAAGAAGTCGAAGACGTGCTCGCCGAGGGCCTCGGCGACCAGGTCGCTGCGTTCCATCAGGGTCAGGGCCTCGCCGAGGTTCTGCGGCAGCGGCTCGATGCCCATCGCGCGGCGTTCCGCGTCGGAGAGGGCCCAGACGTCGTCCTCGGCGCCCGGCGGGAGTTCGTAGCCCTCTTCGATGCCCTTCAAGCCGGCGGCCAAAAGCAGCGCGTACGCCAGGTACGGGTTCGCGCCCGAGTCCAGGGAGCGGACCTCGACCCGCGCCGAGCCCGTCTTGCCGGGCTTGTACATGGGGACGCGGACCAGGGCGCTGCGGTTGTTGTGGCCCCAGCAGATGTACGAGGGGGCCTCGCCGCCGGCGCCCGCCGTGCGCTCGGAGCCGCCCCAGATGCGCTTGTAGGAGTTGACCCACTGGTTGGTGACGGCGGAGATCTCCGCCGCGTGCTTCAGCAGGCCAGCGATGAAGGAGCGGCCGACCTTGGAGAGCTGGTACTCCGAGCCGGACTCGTAGAAGGCGTTGCGGTCGCCTTCAAACAAAGACAGGTGCGTGTGCATCCCGGACCCCGGGTGCTCCGAGAACGGCTTCGGCATGAACGTCGCCTGGACGCCCTGCTCCAGCGCCACCTGCTTCATGACCAGGCGGAACGTCATGATGTTGTCCGCCGTGGAGAGCGCGTCGGCGTAGCGGAGGTCGATCTCCTGCTGGCCGGGGGCGCCCTCGTGGTGGGAGAACTCGACCGAGATGCCCATCGACTCCAGCATGGTGATCGCCTGGCGGCGGAAGTCCATGCCCACGTTCTGCGGGGTGTGGTCGAAGTAGCCGGAGTTGTCGGCGGGGGTGGGGCGGGAGCCGTCCAAGGGGCGGTCCTTCAGGAGGAAGAACTCGATCTCCGGGTGGGTGTAGAAGGTGAAGCCCAGGTCGGAGGTCTTGGCGAGGGCGCGCTTGAGCACGTAGCGCGGGTCCGCGAAGGACGGGGAGCCGTCCGGCATGAGGATGTCGCAGAACATGCGGGCCGTGCCGGGGGCCTCGGCGCGCCACGGCAGGACCTGGAAGGTGGAGGGGTCCGGCTTGGCGATCATGTCGGACTCGTACACGCGGGCGAAGCCCTCGATCGCGGAGCCGTCGAAGCCGATGCCTTCGTCGAAGGCCTGTTCCAGCTCGGCGGGGGCCACGGCGACGGACTTGAGGAAGCCCAGCACGTCCGTGAACCACAGCCGTACGAACCGGATGTCGCGCTCCTCCAACGTCCGGAGCACGAACTCCTGCTGCTTGTCCATCTTCCGCTTCCCCATCCTTGCTGGTCAGGCCGCCTGTCCTCGTACCGCAGGAGGCGGTCGGGCACCTGAGCATCCCACCACAACACCATTTCGTGCGCGTTGCCGACCTTGATCGACCGGCCGTCCTCGGGCTGAACGGCTCGCGAACGGCAGGTGTAGTGCGCCGATGCCCATCTGCTGACCATCTTGCCTGCTCGGACTGACATTCGTAATGCCTGACCCGGGGCACTTCGCACTCTTCCACGGTCTTTGCTGTGGCCGCCCTACGAGAACCCTTTCCTCCCCCACTACGATCAGCGGGTCCCGACCTTCCCGTCCCTTCCCCCAAAAGGACATACATCTCATGGGTTCCGCGAAGAACACCGGCAACGCGGCGCGCAAGGCACGCATCGAGGAGATGCGGCGCGCCGAGCAGGCCCGCGAGCGACGCGCCAAGCTCGTGAAGATCGTGGCGAGCACGGTGGTCGCCGCCGGTCTCGTCATCGGCGGGGTCGCCGTCGTGCACGCGCAGTCCGGCAAGAAGGACAGTTCCGCGAGCGACTCCAAGAACTCCGCCTCGGGGCACTTCGTGGCCGGCGCGGACGGCGTGAACACGTGGAAGGGGAAGCTGGGCCGCACCCACGTCACCGGCACGGTGAACTACCCGATGCACCCGCCGGTCGGTGGCAACCACAACCCGGTCTGGCTGAACTGCAACGGCGACGTCTACGCCAAGGCCGTCAAGGACGAGAACGCGGTGCACGCGCTGGAGCACGGCGCGGTCTGGGTGACGTACAACAAGAAGGCCTCGGCCGCCGACGTCAAGGCGCTCGCGGCGAAGGTGAAGTCGACGCCGTACTCGCTGATGAGCCCGTACGACAGCCAGAAGGACCCGATCATGCTGTCGGCGTGGGGGCACCAGCGCACCGTGAAGAGCGCGAGCGACCCGGACCTGAACAAGTTCTTCGCGAAGTTCGTGCAGGGCAGCCAGACGCCCGAGCCGGGTGCCGCGTGCACGGGCGGGCTGTCGCAGTGAGGCAGGTGGGACTGATCGCTGGGGCCGCTGCGGTGGCGCTGGTCGCGGCCGGCGCGATCACGTACGCGGTCGCCGAGGACGGCGGCGGATCGACCAACTCTCCTGCTCCTACGGCGGATTCTGCGGACGCCGGGTTCGCGCGGGACATGGCGGTCCATCATCAGCAGGCCGTCGAGATGTCGTACATCGTGCGGGATCGCACGAAGAACGTGGAAGTGCGGCGGCTCGCATACGACATCGCGCAGACGCAGGCCAACCAACGGGGCATGCTGCTGGGCTGGTTGGACCTGTGGAACCTGCCGAAGGTGTCGGCCGATCCGCCGATGACCTGGATGGGCATGGGTGACATGGCGTCCGGGAAGGACGGCGCGCTGATGCCAGGGATGGCGACCAACACCGAGCTGAAGAAGCTGAGTTCACTGAGCGGCAAGCCCGCCGAGGTGTTCTTCCTGCAGCTCATGACGGACCATCACAAGGGCGGGATCCACATGGCCGAGGGGTGCGTGGAGAAGTGCAAGGTGGGGGTGGAGAAACGACTGGCGCAGGGGATGGTCGACGCGCAGCAGTCGGAGATCCAGCTGATGGCCGACATGCTCAAGGAGCGTGGCGCAGAAGCGCGTTCGTAAAGCATCCACAGTCGTTCGTTACACGCCCGTAAGGAAAAAAGCCCCCAATTCGCCCTGGCTGACGGTTCCTTGGGTTTCTCTTGACTTTCACGTTCCCCTGGCATGAACGGTTCATCGAAAGAGTGGCCCCACGTGTGATCCATCCGCGGACCCTCCCGCCGCAGGTTCCGTACGGATCGACGACGACCAACCACTCCATGCGTGGAACCGCATAGCAGGGGGTTTTATGAGATCCAATCGCGCCACCATGCGCGCCGGAGTGAGCATGGCAGCGACACTGCCCATGATCGCCGGCGCTCTGGCGCTCGGTATACCCGCGGCGCACGCCGCGGACACCCCGGGCCGGGACGCTCTCGCGGGCACCAAGCCCGCGTGGGCGACGGCCAAGGCGGACAAGGGAGCCACCTCCGACAGCTCCAAGGTCTCCGCCCGGGTCTACCTCGCCGGCCGGAACGCCTCCGGTCTCGCGGCGTACGCAAAGGCCGTCTCCGACCCGGAGTCGGCCCAGTACGGCAAGTACCTGAGCGCGGCTCAGGTGCAGCAGCGCTTCGGCGCCACGGCGGCCCAGGTGAGCGCCGTCAAGTCCTGGCTGAAGTCCGCCGGGCTGAAGATCACCGGTACCACCCAGCACTACGTCACCGTCTCCGGTGACGTGGCGGCGGTCGAGAAGGCGTTCAGCACCTCGCTGCACAACTACTCGAAGGGCTCGAAGACCTACCGCGCCCCGTCGAAGACGGCCTCCGCGCCGGACAGCCTCAACGGAGCCGTCCTGACCGTCACCGGTCTCGACAACGCCCCGCACAAGGCGAACCACGACGACACGCTGCCGGGTCCGACCGCGGTGTTCAAGAACTCGGGACCGTTCTCCTCGTACTACGGCTCCAACACCGCGAGCACCCTGCCTTCGGCGTACGGCCAGAAGATCCCGTACGCGATCGAGGGCTACACCGGCAAGCAGCTGCGGGCCGCCTACGGCGCCGGCAAGTACACGGGCAAGGGCGTGCGCGTCGCCATCACCGACGCCTACGCCTCGCCGACCATCGCCTTCGACGCGGCCACCTACGCGAAGAAGCACGGCGACGCCACCTGGAAGACCAGCCAGCTGAAGCAGGTCCTGCCCAGCAACTACACGCACACCGGCGCCGACGAGTGCGACGCCTCGGGCTGGTACGGCGAGGAGACCCTCGACGTCGAGGCCGTGCACGCGGTGGCTCCGGACGCGAACGTCACGTACGTGGGCGCCGCCTCCTGCCTGGACGACGACCTGCTCGACTCGCTGAGCAAGGTCGTCGACAACCACCTGGCCGACATCGTCTCCAACTCGTGGGGCGACATCGAGGCCAACCAGACCCCGGACCTCGCGGCCGCCTACGACCAGGTGTTCCAGCTGGGCGCGGTCGAGGGCATCGGCTTCTACTTCTCCTCCGGTGACAACGGCGACGAGGTCGCCAACACCGGTACGAAGCAGGTCGACACCCCGGCCAACTCGGCGTGGGTGACGGCGGTCGGCGGTACCTCCCTCGCCGTCGGCAAGGGCGACAAGTACCTGTGGGAGACCGGCTGGGGCACCGAGAAGGCCCTGCTGTCGACCGACGGCAAGAGCTGGACCAACTTCCCCGGCGCCTTCACCTCGGGCGCGGGCGGCGGCACCAGCAAGACCGTGAACGAGCCCTTCTACCAGAAGGGTGTCGTCCCGGACGCGCTCGCCAAGGCCAACAGCGCCACCGGCAACCGTGTCGTCCCGGACATCTCGGCGATCGCCGACCCGAACACCGGCTTCAAGGTCGGCCAGACGCAGACCCAGTCGGACGGGTCGGAGTCGTACAGCGAGTACCGGATCGGCGGCACCTCGCTCGCCTCCCCGGTGATCGCGGCGGTCCAGGCCCTGGCCCAGGAGGCGCGCGGCGGCAAGGCGATCGGTTTCGCCAACCCGTCGATCTACGCCAAGTACGGCACGAAGGTCTACCACGACGTGACCGACAACCCGACGGGCTCCGGCCTGGCGGTGGCGCGCGTGGACTTCGCCAACGGCTTCGACGCCACCAACGGCCTGCTGACCTCGGTCCGCAGCCTCGGCAAGGACAGCTCGCTGTCCGCGGTCAAGGGCTACGACGACGTGACCGGCGTGGGCACGCCCGCGAACGGCTACGTCGAGTCGTACGCCTCCCCCAAGGGTCACCACTGACCCGGTAGGCGGTAGGCGAGTCACCTGTTGATGGGGTGGCGTGGGGTATTCGACACCCCGCGCCACCCCATCGCGTCTCACTGACGATTACAGTGGACCCGTGCCTCCACTGAACTTCTGGTCGATCTATCAGCACGGCTTCGCCCGCGTCGCCGCCTGCACGGGCCACACCGTGATCGCGGACCCGCACGCCAACGCCGAAGCCGTCCTGCGCCACGCCCGCAGGTGCGACGAGGAGGGTGTCGCCGTCGCCGTCTTCGCGGAGCTGGGCCTGTGCGGCTACTCCATCGAGGACCTGCTGCTCCAGGACGCGCTGCTCGACCAGGTCGAGGAGGCGCTGCGGGACGTGGTGACGGGGTCCGCGGACCTGCTGCCGGTGCTGGTCGTCGGCGCCCCGCTGCGCCACCGCAACCGGATCTACAACTGCGCGGTGCTCGTGCACCGGGGCCGGGTCCTGGGCGTCGTACCGAAGTCGTACCCGCCGAACTACCGCGAGTTCTACGAGCGCCGCCAGATCGCCGACGGCGCGGACGAGCGCGGCGGTTCGATCCGTGTCGGCGGGGAGGAAGTCCCCTTCGGCGTGGACCTGTTGTTCGCCGCCCAGGACGTCCCGTCCCTCGTGCTGCACGCGGAGATCTGCGAGGACATGTGGGTGCCGGTGCCGCCCAGCGCGGAGGCGGCCCTCGCCGGCGCGACCGTCCTCGTCAACCTCTCCGGGAGCCCGATCACGGTCGGCCGCGCCGAGGACCGCAAACTGCTCTGCCGCTCGGCGTCCGCGCGCTGCCTCGCCGCGTACGTCTACGCGGCGGCCGGCCTCGGCGAGTCGACCACTGACCTGTCCTGGGACGGCCAGGCCATGATCTACGAGAACGGCGCGCTGCTGGCCGAGACCGACCGCTTCCCGCTCGGCGACGAGTACGCGGTGGCCGACGTCGACCTCGACCTGCTGCGGCAGGAGCGGCAGCGGATGGGGACGTTCGACGACAACCGCCGTACGCACCGGGCGAGGACGTCGGACTTCCGCACTGTGGGCTTCGAACTCGCCCCGCCGCTCACCGACTTGGGCCTCCGGCGCCGTCTGGAGCGCTTCCCGTTCGTGCCCGCCGACGCGGACCGGCTCGCGCAGGACTGCTACGAGGCGTACAACATTCAGGTCGAGGGCCTCCAGCAGCGGCTCGCCGCGATCGGTGGCCCGAAGGTCGTCATCGGGGTGTCGGGCGGCCTCGACTCCACGCATGCGCTGATCGTCGCCGCGCGCGCGATGGACCGCGCGGGCCGTCCGCGCAGCGACATCCTGGCCTGGACGCTGCCCGGCTTCGCGACCAGCGACCACACCAAGGACAACGCGCACGCGCTGATGCGGGCGATCGGCGTCACGGCCGCCGAACTGGACATCACCCCGACCGCACGTCTGATGCTGAAGGAGATGGGCCACCCCTTCGCCTCCGGCGAGCCGGTGTACGACATCACCTTCGAGAACGTGCAGGCCGGCCTGCGCACGGACTATCTGTTCCGCCTCGCCAACCAGCGCAACGGCATCGTGCTGGGCACGGGCGATCTGTCGGAACTGGCGCTGGGCTGGTCGACGTACGGCGTCGGCGACCAGATGAGCCACTACAACGTCAACTCCGGCGTACCGAAGACTCTGATCCAGCACCTGATCCGCTGGGTGGTGAGCAGCGACCAGTTCGACGAGGAGACCGGCAAGATCCTCACCGCGATCCTCGACACGGAGATCAGCCCCGAGCTGGTGCCCGGCGAGGAGATGCAGTCCACGGAGTCGAAGATCGGCCCGTACGCGCTGCACGACTTCACCCTGTTCCACGTCCTGCGCTACGGCTTCCGCCCGTCGAAGATCGCCTTCCTGGCGTGGCACGCGTGGCACGACGCGGGGGCGGGGGCCTGGCCACCCGGCTTCCCGGAGGCGAAGCGGGTGGCGTACGAACTGCCGGAGATCCGGCGGTGGTTGGAGGTCTTCTGCCGGCGCTTCTTCGGCTTCGCGCAGTTCAAGCGGTCGGCGATGCCGAATGGGCCGAAGGTGTCGGCGGGGGGTTCGCTGTCTCCCCGGGGGGACTGGCGGGCACCTTCGGACGGGTCGGCAACGACGTGGCTGCGGGATCTGGCCCGGTTCGACTAGGGCCTGTTCCGGTGTCGTCGGCAGGTTTCGTCCTCGGCTTACCGGTGTGGGGTTGGTTCATGGTGAGGTCCTGAGTGAGGGTGTTCCGCGACGTCCACCCGCACTCGCGACGGGGCCCGATGAGACACACCCGCCTGCTCCGCCGTGCCACCGTGACCCTGACCGCGGCCGTCACCGTGGGGCTCGGCACGGCGACAGCCCACGCGGACCCCGGAATCCCGGACATCGGCTACGGGCACACCGACAACCCCGCGTCGGTCCGCTGTGTGCAGTTCTTCGTGAACGACCACCTCAATCTGCACCTCCTGGTGGACGGCAGGTTCGGCCCGCAGACCGAGCTGGGGTCGAGAAGCTCCAGAAGTACTCCAACTACCACTGGGCCACCACCCAGTTGGCGGTCGACGGGGTCTTCGGCAAGCACACGGGCGAGGTCGTGCCCAAGCACATCAAGCGGTACCCGGCGTCGATCGACTTCCGGAAGGCCAGTCACTGCGGCCACGAGGTGCCTTCGTACGGCGTCATCCTCAACTGACGCCGTACACAAGGGGTCCGTCAAGTGGTCACGACTGCAAGACCCTCGCCTGCTCCGGTACGTGCGCCGCGACCAGCCGCTCGTGGCCCGGTACCGCTCGGCGCCGGTCGACGCTCCACGCCGTGGCCGCGACTCCCAGCCCCAGTACGGCCAAAAGCGCGCCGGCCACGGCAGGGGACGTAGCGCCGAAGCCCGCCGCCAGTGCCAGGCCGCCGATCCAGGCGCCGCCCGCGTTGGCCAGGTTGAAGGCCGCCTGGTTCGCGGATGAGGCCAGGGACGGGCCCGCCGCCGCCTTCTCCATCACCATCAGCTGGAGCGGGGAGCCCGTCACGAAAGCCGCCACGCCCAGCAGGACGACCGCGAGCGCCGCGCTCCACTCCGTGGCCATCAGGAGGGGGAAGAGGGCCAGGACCGCGGCCAGGGACACCAGGCCGCCGAAGAGGGTGCCTCGGAGGGAGTGGTCCGCCAGGCGGCCACCCACCAGGTTGCCCGCCGTCGCGCCCACGCCGAACAGGGCCAGCAGCAGCGTCACGCTGCCGTCGGCGAAGCCCGCCGCGTCGGTCAGCATCGGCGTGATGTAGCTGTAGGCGGAGAACAGGGCTCCGAAGCCCGCCACCGTCGTGCCGAGGGCCAGCCAGACCGGGAGGGAGCGCAGGGCCGCCATCTCGCGGCGCAGGCCCACCGCCGGTGCGTGTGCGTGGTCGTGCGGGATCAGCAGGGCCAGCGACGCTATCGCCGCCGCGCCGATCACGCTGACGGCGAGGAACGTGGCCCGCCAGCCCAGGTGTTGGCCCATCAGCGTGGCGGCGGGTACGCCCACGATGTTGGCGACCGTGAGGCCCAGGAACATCAACGAGACGGAGCGCGCCTTGCGTTCGGGCGCCACCATCGTCGTGGCGACTACGGCTCCTACGCCGAAGAAGGCGCCGTGCGGCAGGCCGCTGAGGAAGCGGGCCGCGAGCAGGTAGTCGTAGTTCGCCGCGAACGCCGACAGCGCGTTGCCCGCCACGAACAGGACCATGAGGCCGATCAGGACGGTGCGGCGGGACAGGCGGGCGGTGACCGCCGCGAGCAGCGGGGCGCCGATGACGACGCCCAGCGCGTACGCCGAGACCAGGTGTCCCGCCGTGGGGATCGAGACGTGGAGGTCGTCCGCGACCTCGGGCAGCAGGCCCATGATCACGAATTCGGTGGTGCCGATACCAAAAGCGCCGACGGCCAGAGCGAGCAGGGCCAGGGGCATGGAGGTGCCTGTGCCTTTCGGGGGAGAGCGGAGTTCCGCACTGACGAGCTTAAGTTCAGTTACGGAACAAAGACTCCCGGGCGCTCTATTCCACGAGGTTAAGAGCTCGTGTCCAGGTTCACACGGGCCGCGATCGGAAGGTGGTCGCTGCCCGTCCTCGGCAGGGTCCACGAGGTGACCGGTTCCACGCCCTGGACCATGATCTGGTCGATCCGCGCCATCGGGAACGAGGCCGGCCAGCTGAACCCGAAGCCGTCGCCCGCCGCGCCCTGCGTGGAGCGCATCTGGGAGGTGACGGCGTTCAGCGAGCGGTCGTTCATCGTGCCGTTGAGGTCGCCGAGGAGGATCTTCCGCTTCAGCGGCTCGGCGGCGATGGACTCACCGAGCGCGTCCGCGCTGGTGTCGCGCTGCCGGGCGGTGAAACCGGCTTCGAGCTTCACCCGCACCGAGGGGAGGTGGGCGACGTAGACCGCGATCTTCCCCTCGGGGGTGGTGACGGCGGCCCGCATCGCGCGGGTCCAGCCCAGCTTTATGTCGACGGCCTTGATGCCGGTCATCGGGTACTTGCTCCACAGGCCGACCGTGCCCTCGACCGCGTGGTACTTGTACGTCGACGCGAGCGCCTTCTCGTACGTGGGGACCGCCGAGGCCGTCAACTCCTCCAGGGCGACGACGTCCGCGCCGGACGCCGCCACGTCACGGGCCGTACCGGCCGGGTCGGGGTTGTCGGCGTTGACGTTGTGCGTGGCCACGGTCAGGTCGCCGCCGGTGCCGGTCTTGTCGCTGAGCAGCAGCCCGCCGAAGAGGTTCAGCCAGACGGCCGCCGGGAGTACGACGGCGATCAGCGCGGTCGCCGACTTGCGGACCAGGCCGAGGACCAGCAGCAGCGGGATCGCGATCCCGAACCAGGGCAGGAAGGTCTCCGTGAGACTGCCGAGGTTGCCGATCCGGTTCGGGATGTGTGAGTGCAGCAGCATCACCAGGGCGAGGACGACCGCCAGCGCGGCGAGGATCAGACCCCGGCGCCAGATCCTCCGGTCGCCCCGCCAGCCGTCGAGCAGTCTGTTCCGCAGGCGCCGAAGTCGGTTTCCGTGCGACTGGTCCCCCGAGCCGCCGTCGTCCGTCTCCGCCACATACGCCTGCTGTGCCATACCGTCGCCTCACTACCTGCCGTGCACACCATCGTCCCCGCGCCTACGACCCTAGGGGATGATCGGTTCCGATCCGCCGTCACATGACGGCCGTACGGGGACGAGGACGAACAAGTCGGCGCCGTGAGTTCCGGATACCGGCCCGCAGGGCGTGCTTGTGACGAGACGCGCACATTCGGGCGCGCCCCGACGAGGCCTAGGAATCGGCCGGGCGCAGGGCCAGCAGCACGGTGTCCACGAGGAGTTCGGACAGGCCCTCGGGGAGGTCGGCGTCGGCGCGCATGACGGTGCGCAGGAGCATCGGGCCGACCAGCATGTCGTTCATCAGCTCGGCGTCGAGGTCGGTGCGGAGTTCACCGTTCTCCTGGCCCCGGCGCAGCAGTTCGACCTGCTTGCGGCGGCGCGGTTCCACGACGGTCGCGTGGTAGGCGGCCCACACCTTCGGGGTGCTCTTCATCTGCGCGTACACGTTGTGCAGGAGGGCCGAGGAGCGGGTCATCAGGCCGCGCTGGCGCAGCTGTTCCATCATGGCGACGAGGTCGTCGCGCAGGGAGGTGCCGGGCAGTTCGGGGTCGTGCGGCTCGGCCTCGCGGACGACGTCGACGAAGAGTTCCTCCTTGCCCGGCCAGCGGCGGTAGATGGTGGCCTTGCCGACACCGGCGGTGCGGGCGATGCGCTCGATGGAGAGTTCGGCCAGTGGCACGCCTTCCTCCAGAAGCTTCATCACGCCCTCCGTGATGGCGCGTTCGACGGCCTCGCTGCGCGGGCGTCCCCTGGTGGGGGCGCACTGCCGAGTTCCGCTGTCGGTGCCGTTGTCGGCAAGGCTCACTTCACTCCGTCCCTTCGCTGTCCCCCGTCCGCGTCTGTGGTGATTGTCGTCGCTATTCGCCTACGACGACCAACTCCTGTTCCTCCTTGCCCTCCTGACGGGCCGTCGGCTTTCCGGGCAGGAAGAGGAAGGCGACCACCGCGCCGACGACCGCGACGCCCGCACCGCACAGCGCGGTGACGTGCATGGCGTGCAGGAAGGCGTCGTTGGCCGGGGCGACCAGGACCTTGCCCTGCGGGCCGAGCTTCGCGGCGACGCCGAGGGTGGCCTCGATGGACTCGCCGGCCGTGTCGCGGAGGGCGGCCGGCACCGAGCCGAGCTTGCCCTCGATGCCGTTGCGGTAGGCGGTGGAGAGCACCGAGCCGAGTACGGCGATGCCGAGCGCGCCGCCGACCTGGCGGAAGGTGTTGCTCAGGGCGGACGCGGAGCCCGCCTTCTCCCGCGGCAGGGCCTGCATGATGACGACGCTGGTCGGAGTCATGACGTGTGCCATGCCGGCGCCCATGAGGAAGAAGATGATCTCCAGGACCCAGATCGGCGTGTCCGCCTTGAGGGTCGCGAACGCGGAGAGCGTCCCGGCGAGCAGCAGCAGGCCGACCCCGGTGGTGATCCGGTTGCCGAAGCGGTCGACGACCAGCCTGGCGCGCGGCGCGAAGATCATCTGCGCGGCGGCCAGCGGCAGCATCAGCAGACCGGTCTGCAGCGGCGAGTAGCCGCGCACGCTCTGGGTGTAGAAGACCGAGAAGAAGGTCACGCCCATCAGCGCGAAGAAGACCAGCGCGATGGCGGCGATCGCGGCCGAGAACACCTTGTTCTTGAAGTACGTGACGTCGATGGACGGGTGGTCGCTGCGCTTCTCGAACCAGACGAACCCGGCGAGGACCGCGACACCGGCGAGGATCGTCGACAGCACCTTGGGCGCCGTGAAGTCGGCCAGCTCGCCGCCCTCGATGATGCCGTAGACGAGCAGGACGAGGCCCACGACGGACAGGACGACGCCGATCGGGTCGAGGCGGCCGGGCTTCGGGTCGCGGGAGTCGGGGACCAGCCAGATCATCAGGGCGAGCGCGACGATCACGATGGGCACGTTGATCAGGAAGACCGAGCCCCACCAGAAGTGGTCGAGGAGGACACCGCCGGTGATGGGCCCGATGGCGATGGCGAGGCCGACGCCGCCGGCCCAGATGCCGATGGCCTTGGGCTGCTCCTCGCGCTCGAAGACGTTCATGAGGACGGCGAGGGTGGCGGGCATCACGAACGCGGCGCCGAGGGCCATCAGGGCGCGGAAGGCGATGAGCTGGTCGGGCGAGCCGGACTCGGCGGCCAGCGCGGAGCCGATGCCGAACACGAGGAGACCGCCGAGCAGGACCTTCTTGCGGCCGAGCCGGTCGCCGAGGAGGCCGGCGGTGAACAGCAGGCCGGCGAAGACGAGGGTGTAGGCGTTGATCGCCCACTCCAGCTCGCTCTGTGTCGCGCCCAGGCCGGTCGGGGCCGGGGTGGAGATGGTCTTGATGGCGACGTTGAGGATCGAGTTGTCGAGCACCACGATCAGCAGGCTCAGCATCAGCACGCCGAGGATGGCCCAGCGACGACGGTGCACCGCTTCGGGTATCCGGGTGCCCGGGACGGGTGGAGTGGTCATACGGTCCAGCCTAGGGAGTCCCGGGCGAATTTCGATACGAGACCGTCCCGTATCGTAAATATTTTACTCAGGCCTTGCATCAGTCGACGTGACGGGGGTCCCTCTGGCCCTCAGTGGCACGAGGTGCCACCATGGAGGGGATCCGGGGACACCGTGAGGGTGCCTCGAGATGACTGAAGGAGCCGTTGCAATGACGCAGCTTTCGGCTGCCCAGACTGTGCGGAACAGTTCCTCCGACGGCAGCAAGGCGCTGTACGGAGGCAAGGGCACACGCCGTATCACCGTTCGCGACATCGCTCTCGCCAAGGAACGCGGCGAGAAGTGGCCCATGCTCACCGCCTACGACGCGATGACCGCGTCCGTCTTCGACGAGGCCGGGATCCCGGTCATGCTCGTCGGCGACTCGGCGGGCAACTGCCACCTCGGGTACGAGTCGACCGTGCCCGTCACGCTGGACGAGATGACCATGCTGTCCGCCGCGGTCGTGCGCGGCACGCAGCGGGCGTTGATCGTGGGCGATCTGCCCTTCGGGTCCTACCAGGAGGGGCCGGTGCAGGCGCTGCGCTCGGCGACCCGGCTGGTGAAGGAGGCCGGGGTCGGCGCGGTGAAGCTGGAGGGCGGCGAGCGGTCGCACGAGCAGATCCGGCTGCTGGTCGAGTCCGGTATCCCGGTGATGGCGCACATCGGCCTCACCCCGCAGTCCGTGAACGCGATGGGATACCGCGTGCAGGGGCGTGGCGAGGAAGCCGCCCAGCAGTTGCTGCGGGACGCGAAGTCCGTGCAGGACGCGGGGGCGTTCGCGGTGGTTCTTGAGCTGGTGCCGGCGGAACTCGCGGCCGAGGTGACCCGGGTGCTGCACATTCCTACCGTCGGGATCGGGGCTGGGGCGGAGACCGATGCCCAAGTCCTGGTGTGGACCGACATGTTGGGGCTTACGGGCGGTCGGATGCCCAAGTTCGTGAAGCAGTACGCCAATCTGCGCGAGGTCATGGGCAACGCGGCGAAGGCGTTCGCGGAGGACGTGGTCGGCGGAACGTTCCCGCTTGAGGAGCACTCCGTTCACTGAGCGGTTCAGAGCCACTGCGGCACTACGCAGCCCCGCCGATCTTCCCCCGTCGGCGGGGCTGCCCCGTTGCTGGGGGCTCCGCCCCCGGGTCCCGTGCACCAGCCGTCGGTCACCTGTCGGCGGCTGTCGGTGGGATGTCGGTGTTCTGTCGGCAGCCCCTGGCACTGTCATCCGCATGACGCGAATCGACAACACTCCCAGCGGCACGGCAGTGACCGTGCGGGGGCTGGTCAAGCACTACGGCGAGACCAAGGCGCTGGACGGCGTCGACCTGGACGTCCGGGAGGGCACCGTGATGGGTGTGCTCGGGCCGAACGGTGCCGGCAAGACCACCCTCGTACGCATCCTGTCCACGCTGCTCGCCCCGACCTCCGGCGAGGCCACCGTCGCCGGCTACGACGTCCTGCGCCAGCCCCGCCAGCTGCGCCGGGTGATAGGCCTCACCGGCCAGTACGCCTCCGTGGACGAGAAGCTCCCCGGCTGGGAGAACCTCTACATGATCGGGCGGCTGCTGGACCTGTCCCGCAAGGACGCCCGCGCCCGCGCCGACGAACTGCTGGAGCGGTTCTCGCTGACGGAGGCCGCCAAGCGGCCCGCCAGTACCTACTCCGGCGGTATGCGGCGCCGGCTCGACCTGGCCGCCTCGATGATCGGGCACCCGCAGGTGCTGTTCCTGGACGAGCCGACCACCGGTCTCGACCCGCGCACCCGCATGGAGGTGTGGGACGAGGTGAAGTCCATGGTCGGCGGCGGCGTGACCGTGCTGCTCACCACCCAGTACATGGAGGAGGCCGAGGCGCTCGCCTCCGAGCTGACCGTGGTGGACCACGGCAAGGTCATCGCGAACGGCGGGATCGACGAGCTGAAGGCCAAGGTCGGTGGACGGGCGTTGCGCATCCGGCCGACCGACCCGCTGCAACTGCGCCCGCTGGCCCACGCGTTGGACGAGCTGGGCATCACCGGGCTGGCCACCGTCACCGCCGACGTGGAGAGCGGCACGGTCCTGGTGCCGATCCTCAGCGACGAGCAACTGACCGCCGTGGTCGGCGCGGTGAGCGCCCGCGGCCTCACCATCGCCTCCATCACCACCGAACTGCCCAGCCTGGACGAGGTGTTCCTCTCCCTCACCGGCCACCGCGCCAGTGCCCCGCAGGACTCCGTGCCCACCCCCGACCGCGAGGAGGTCGCCGTATGAGCGCCGTCGCCGTGAACCCCGGCGCGGTCGCGTCGGACCCCCGTATCCCGCTGCGCAACCATCTGCGCCACACCGGCGCCCTGATCCGGCGCAACCTGCTGTGGATCCGGCAGGACCCGGAGTCGATGTTCGACGCCATCCTGTTCCCGGTCATCTTCACGCTGCTGTTCGTGTACGTCTTCGGCGGCTCGATCGGGCAGTCGCTCGGCGGCGGGCAGGAGGCGTATGTGCAGTACGTCGTGCCCGGGCTGCTCGCCATGATGGGCATGAACATGGCCCAGGGGGTGGGCACCGGCTTCAACACCGACTTCCACACCGGGGTCATGGACCGGTTCCGGTCGCTGCCCATCGGGCGGGCCTCGGTGCTGATCGCCAAGATCTCGGTCGAGATGATGCGGATGCTGGTCGCGTCCGCCGTGCTGATGGTCGTCGGTGTCCTCGTCGGCTTCCACATCCACCACTGGCTCGGCATGTTCGCCGCGATCGGACTGTCCGCGGTGTTCGGCTCGGCCCTGATGTGGGTGTTCCTCACCCTCGGCGTGACCATGAAGTCCGCGCAGTCCGTGCAGGCCATGGGCTTCCTGGTGCTGATGCCGCTGCAGTTCGGCTCGTCGATCTTCGCGCCGACCGGTTCGATGCCGGGCTGGCTGCAGAACTTCACCGACTACAACCCGCTCTCCGCGCTGGCTGACGCGGCCCGCGGGCTGATGGTGGGCGGCCCGGTCGCCCACGGCACCTTGCTGACCCTCGCCTGGTCGGTGGGGCTCACCGCGGTGATGGCCCCGATCTCCATCTACAAGTTCCGCACCAAGACCTGACCCGGCCGTGCGTCCCGTCCTCGCGGGTTCGTGCCGGTGTCTCACACCAGGGCGGCAGCCTCCTTCGCGGAGAGGCTGCCGCCTTCGGCGTACCCGGCCGCGCACTCCTCGTAGGCCGCGTCGCCGAGCGCGCCGCGCGCGTGCAGTTCGGCCTGGCGGTAGACCTCGCGCTCCATGAAGGTCGGGACATGCCCGCTCGGCAGCAGCGCCTTCGCCGCGACGAGACAGCGGACGCCGTCCCGGGCCCGGCCGCCGCCGTCGAGCTCGGTGAGGGCGACCGCGGCGATCCCCAGGTACAACGAGGTCATGTGCGGGGCGATGGTCTCGGACAGCGGGTCGCCGGCCCGCTCAAGCGCCTTGCGGATCTTGTCCAGAGCCTCCTCGTACTCGCCGTCGAGCGCCGCCACCCAGGCCTCGGAGCCGAGGATGAACGCATCGAAGACGACGAAGTGCGCGATGTGGAACTCCTCGCGCAGCAGGCGCAGTTCCTCGCGTGCCTCCGGGATCCGGCCGGACATGGCGAGGCGGCTCGCGAGGAACATCCGGGCGGCGGGCATCGCCTCGCTGCTCGCGCCGTGCGGCCGGTCGATCACCTCGCGCAGGATGCGCTCGCCGCGTTCGAACTCGCCCTCCTCGATGAGCACACTGCCGAGCCGGGCGCCGAGCACGGCCGTCTGCCCATGGGCGCCGAGCCGTTCGGCGTGCCCGATCGCGGCCTCGTAGTCGGTGGCGGCGAGCCGGTACCGGCCGATGCGCTCCCGGGCCTCTGCGCGGGCCGAGAGCGCCTCCGCGACGCCCCAGATGTCACCGAGGCGGCGGAAGATCTCCAGCGACTCGTCGGCGTCCCGGGCCGCGTCGCCCGCCCAGTCGGTGCGGTTGGCGAGCATGTTGGCGCGCATCTGGAGGGTGGTGGCGAGCTCCCACTCCATGCCGGGGGTGGTGCGGCAGGTGTGGACGTCGGCGTCGAGGATCGCGGGCAGCCGCTCCACGCTGCCGCTCAGCATCACGGCGAAGAACCAGAACATGCCGGGCGTACGGCAGGTCTGCGGCAGGCCCGGTTCGTAGACCTGGGCGATGAGGCCGAGCTTCGCTTTCGCTGCCGGCGCCTCCCAGGCGTCCAACTCCGTGTCCATACAGGCCAGATGGGCGAGATGGAGGCCGCGCCGGGCCTCGGCGAGGAGTTCTCCGGTGAGCGGGGGCGGGACGTCGGTGCAGCGCTGCCAGACCGGGGCGGCGCGCTGGACGGGGGCGGCGAAGGGGTCGGGGCCCAGGGCCATGACCTCGACGCACCAGTTGCGGGCCTCGATGCGGACGTCGCGCATCTGCCAGTACCAGACCAGCGACAGGACGAGACAGAGAGCCTCCTGCTCGTCGCGCTCGGCGACGGCGTGCCGCAGGGCGGTGCGGAGGTTCTCGTACTCGCGCTCCAGCAGCTCCACGGCGGCGAGTTGGCCGGGGCCGCGCAGCAACGGGTCGGTGGTGCGGGCGAGTTCGCGGTAGTACGTCAGGTGGGCGCGCTCGGCGCGGGGGCGGTGGCCGGCCTCGTCGAGCCGCTCGGCCGCGTACTCGGCGACGGTCTCCAGGAGCCGGTAGCGCATCTCCCCCTCGCCCGAAGGGGCCGCCACGACAAGGGACTTGTCGACGAGAGAGCCGAGCGTCTCGAACGCGAC
This sequence comes from Streptomyces sp. NPDC050549, assembly GCF_040655035.1. Lineage (NCBI taxonomy): Bacteria > Bacillati > Actinomycetota > Actinomycetes > Kitasatosporales > Streptomycetaceae > Streptomyces > Streptomyces sp. NPDC050549. The sequence continues at coordinate 43,222 of NZ_JBFAJD010000028.1, read as the reverse complement.
GGGTCCGCACACGGCCTCGGCGGCGGCGAGGTCGCAGCCGCCGGCGAAGACGGACAGGGTGCTCAGCACGTCCCGCTCGTCCGCGTCGAGCAGGTCCCAGGACCAGTCGACGACGGCTCGCAGGGTCTGCTGGCGGGGCAGGAGCGTACGGCTTCCCGAAGTGAGGAGCCGGAAGCGGTCGTCGAGCCGGTCGGCGATCTGACGCGGCGTCAGCATCCGTAGCCGGGCCGCCGCCAGCTCGATGGCCAGGGGCATTCCGTCGAGTCGCCGGCAGATCTCCGCGCAGGCCTCGATGTCGTCCTCGACCGCGAACCCCGGCCGGGCCGCCGCGCCCCGTTCGGCGAGCAGCCGTAGCGCGACGGGGTCGGGCAGGGGCTCCACCGGGCGCAGCAACTCCCCCGGTACGCCCAGGGGTTCGCGGCTGGTGGCGAGCACGGTGAGCTCGGGGCAGCGCTCCAGCAGGGCCTCCACCAGGCGGGCGGCGGCGTCCACGACGTGCTCGCAGTTGTCGAGGACGATCAGCATCCGGCGCCGCCCGCAGTGTTCGGCGAGCCGTTCCACGGGGTCGTCGTGCCGCTCTCCCCCGGCGGCCCGGATCGCCTCGGCGCCGGCGCCGTACATCACGGTCTCGCGCGCCCCGAGAGCGGTGAGCACGGCCTCCGGAACGGCCTCGGGGTCGTCTACGGGGGCGAGTTCGGCCAGCCACACGCCGTCCCGCGACGCGTACCGCACCCGCTCGGCGGCCTCCTGCGACAGCCGCGTCTTTCCTGCCCCGCCGGGCCCGAGCAGGGTCACCAGCCGGGCCGCCGCGATGTCCCCGCGGATGGCCTCGATGTCGGCCTCCCGGCCGACGAAGGAGGTGAGCCGGGCGCGGAGGTTGCCGGGAGGCGGGACGGCATGGTCGGCGGGGGTGGGGTCAGGCCGACCGGGATCGGCGTCGCCGGTGAACTCGCCGTGCCCACCGGGTGCGTTGGCGCCGCCGGATCCACCGGGGCCGTGGTGCGCGCCCGGTCCGCCGAACCCGGCACGACCGCCGGACCCGCCGAGCCCGCCGGGCCCCGCGCCGCCGCCACCGGCCCCGCCGTCACCGGGACTGAGCAACTCCCCGTGCAGTGCCCGTAGTTCAGGCCCGGGGTCCGAGCCCAGCCGGTCCGCCAGCAGTTGTCGTACGTCCTCGTAGGCGGCCAGCGCCTCCGCCGTGCGGCCGGTGGCGCGGAGGGCCTGGAGGCGGAGGGACTGGAGGGGTTCGTCGAGGGGGTGGGTGTCGCAGAGCGCGGTCAGTTCGGGGAGGGCGGTGTCCGCGTCGCCCAGTGCCAGGGCCGCCGTCAGACGGGCGCGGCGGGCGTCGAGGTGACGGGTCTCCCAGCGGGCCGCCTCCGCCGTACGGTCGGGGAGGTCCGCGAGGGCCGGGCCGCCCCACAGCGCCAGCGCGTCGTCCAGCGCCTCGGCCGCCTTCGCCGGGTTGCCGTCGGCCAGCGCCCGCAGCCCCTCACCGGTCAGCCGCTCGAAGCGGTGCAGGTCGATGTCGTCGGCGGCGACGGCGAGCCGGTAGCCGCTCTCCGTGGAGCCGATCGCGTCCGCGCCGAGTGCCCGGCGCAACCTGCCCACCAGCGCCTGCAGCGCACCCGTCGCGTCGGCCGGCGGGTCTGCGCCCCACACCTCGTCCACCAGGAAGCTCGCGGGCACGGCCCGGTCGGGCCGCAGGGCGAGCACGGTGAGCAGGGCGCGCAGCCGCGCCCCGCCGACCGGGACGGGTGTGCCGTCGGGGCGGAGTGCCTGGGTGGTACCGAGAATGCGATAGCGCACGGGGTCCATTGTCTCTGGTGGCGACGGAAGCGGTCACGGGGTTGGGGCGGCGCGGCGCCGGGCACGGCGTACGGGAGCCGCCGCCCCTGAGGGGGTGACGGGGTCGCGGATCGCGTGCCAGAGTCCCATGCGCCCACCTTCCCCGGAACCGGCGGCCACCCGCGAGACGTTTTCCCTCAGTGCCCGGTACCGTCGGGCTTCGCGATCCACCGACCCCCAGCAGGGAGCCCTCCCCCATGACCGCCACCACCACCCGCCCGAGCGACCGGCGGATCAGTCCCGTCTTCCTCGGGATCCTGGCCGTCACGGCGGTGACCGGCTGGGCCACCTGGACCGGGTTCGCCGAGAAGCCGGGCATCGCCGTGTTCCTGTTCGTGACGGCGGCCTGGATCGTCTCCCTGTGTCTGCACGAGTACGCGCACGCGCGCACCGCGCTGCACAGCGGTGACATCTCGATCGGCTCGAAGGGCTATCTGACCCTCAACCCGCTGAAGTACACGCACGCGCTGCTCAGCATCGTGCTCCCCGTGATCTTCGTCATCATGGGCGGCATCGGTCTGCCGGGCGGCGCGGTGTTCATCGAGCGGGGCCGCATCCACGGCCGTTGGAAGCACAGCCTGATCTCGGCGGCGGGCCCGCTGACGAACGTACTGTTCGCGGCGGTCTGCACGGCCCCGTTCTGGCTGCACGCCCTCGACGGGGTGCCGGCCGACTTCCAGTACGCGCTGGCCTTCCTGGCCCTGCTCCAGGTGACCGCGGCGATCCTGAACTTCCTGCCGGTGCCGGGCCTGGACGGCTACGGCGTGATCGAGCCCTGGCTGTCGAACGACATCAAGCGGCAGGTGGAGCCGTTCGCGCCGTTCGGCCTGCTGTTCGTGTTCGCGCTGCTGTGGGTGCCGTCGATCAACCGGGAGTTCTTCGACATGATCGACGCCGTCCTGCGGGGCCTGGGCGTCAGCAACTGGGAGACGTCGAGCGGCTACAGCCTCTACCAGTTCTGGCGCTAGGAAAGGTCTCAGGCCGCGCGGCCCCGCTTCAGGTAGTACCAGCACATGTTGGACGAGAGCCCCGCGAGCAGGACCCACACGATGCCGATCCAGCTGCCCTCCACGAAGGAGACGACCGCCGCGGCCACGGCGAGCAGGCAGACGACGAGGGCGTAGACGGCGAGGCGGGGCATGGGATCGGCTCCTGTCGAGGACGGGGGGACACTGCTGGGCAGCCACCAGTGTCCCCCACCCGCTCAGACGTCCGTGACGCGCAGCCCCGCGTGTGCCTTGTAGCGGCGGTTGACCGAGATCAGGTTCGCGACCAGGGACTCCACCTGGTGGGCGTTGCGCAGCCGGCCCGCGAAGACGCCCCGCATGCCGGGGATACGGCCGGCCAGCGCCTGGACGATCTCGACGTCGGCGCGCTCCTCGCCGAGGACCATGACATCCGTGTCGATCTCGTCGATCTCCGTGTCCATGAGCAGTACCGCCGACAGGTGGTGGAAGGCTGCGGCGACCCGGGAATCGGGCAGCAGTGCGGCGGCCTGTTCGGCGGCGCTGCCCTCCTCCGGCTTCAGCGCGTAGGCGCCCTTCTTGTCGAAGCCGAGCGGGTTGACGCAGTCGACGACGATCTTCCCGGCCAGCTCCTCGCGCAGCGACTCCAGTGTCTTGCCGTGGCCGTCCCAGGGCACGGCGACGATCACGACGTCGCTGCGGCGCGCGGTCTCCGCGTTGTCGGCGCCCTCGACTCCGTGGCCGAGTTCGTCGGCGGCGGCCTGCGCGCGCTCGGCGACGCGGGAGCCGATGATCACCTTCTGGCCGGCCTTGGCGAGCCGGTAGGCGAGGCCCTTGCCCTGCGGCCCGGTCCCGCCGAGCACGCCGACGACCAGTCCGGAGACGTCGGGGAGATCCCAGGGGTCCTTCGCGGGGGCCTTCGCCGGGGGTGTCGCGGGGGTCTGTGCAGCACTGTCGGTAGAGGTCATGGGCCGACTTTACGTCCGCCTCCCCACCCGTATCGGCTCAGGTGAGGTCCGTCACGGGCACCCGCGACTCAGCCGAGGTCCGTGACCGGCACCCGTCGGAACGTGATCGTCTCGTACGCACCGAAGTCCCCGGTCTCGTAGAGGAGTCCGACCGTGTCGTCGTCGACGCGGACGAGGTCGGAGTAGGCGGCGGGCAGGCCGTCGGCCGTGAACACCGGGCGCCAGGTGGTGCCGCCGTCGGCCGAGGCGCGCAGGGTCATCAGGGCGCGGGCGGCCGGATCGCCGGGGCCGGAGTACAACAGCACGTCGGGGTCGCGGAGTTGGAGGACGCTGCCCTCGCAGACGGGGGCGGCGAGACCGGCCTGCGGGCGGAAGGGCTTGACGAGGGTCCTGCCGCCGTCCTCGGAGTGGGCGTCGGCGCGGTTGCCGGGGGACGGGGAGTCGTTGCGGGTGTTGAAGTAGACGCGCCCGTCCGGGAGTTCGGCGGCGGTGGTCTCGTTGCAGTTGATGTAGCCGTCGGTGTTCTCGTCGACGTAGCCGAGGTACCAGGTCTCGCCGCGGTCGTCGCTGAGCAGGCAGTGGCCGCTGTTGTACTTGGCCTCGTTGCCGACGTCGGTGCCGGTGGGCGGGACCGTGTGGTTGCCGGGGACGACGACGCGGCCGGTGCTCAGCTGGATCGCGTGCCCGGGTGTGGTGGCGTACCAGCGCCACTCGGGCTTCTTCACCTGCTCGGTGATCTCCTGGGGGCTCGTCCAGGTGACCCCGTCGTCGTCGCTGTGGCGCACCCACACGCGCCGCCCGTCGGCCGGCTTCACCTTGCCGCGCAGGATGGCGTCCTCGCTCGCGGAGGCGGCCGAGCGGACGTGGACGAGCAGGATGCGGCCGGTGTCCAGGACGACCGGGGCCGGGTTGCCCGCGAGGTCGGTGCCGTTGTCGGCGGCGACGGTCTGCGGGCCCCAGGTGCGCCCGCCGTCCGTGGAGCGGCGCAGGACGATGTCGATGTGGCCGTAGTCGCTCGCGGAGGCGACCCGGCCCTCGCAGAACGCGAGGAGGGTACCGGCGCGGGAGACCACGATCGCCGGGATCCGGTAACTCGCGTAGCCCCCTTGGCCGGCGCGGAAGGGGACGGTGACGTCTGCGGTGTCCGTCATGGGGTGGCTCCTTGTGCGACGTGCGGCCGATGAGCCCGCACCTTCCCCAAGTCGGGCGAATTCGCGGTGAACTCCGCGTCACGAGTGGCCGGTTGCGGCAGGATGCGCGGACATGGACGCCGTACGGGTCGCTCTGCTGCGTGAAGTGCTCGCCGGGACCGAGTGGTTGGGGGCCACGCGAAGGTTCGCGGGGGTGCTGCGCGGGTCGGTGGTGGCGCACGGGGGCGGGCTGCTGCTGGTGGGCACGCCCGCGTACGAGCCGTGGCACCTCGCGGCCCATCTGGTCGACGAGGCCGCGTGGTCGGGCACACCGGAACTGACTCCGACTCTCGTACGGCATGACGCGCGCCCCTCCGACCCGGCCCATCTGGCCGTCGGACTCGGCCGGATCGAGGCGGCCCGGCGCGGCGAGACGCTGCTCGTCGTGTCGCCGGAGGGGCCGGGTGATCCGCTCCTCGAAAGGGTGCACGAGGCCCGCCGGGCCGGGGCGACCGTCCTCTCCCTCGGCTCCGAGGACCGTGAACTGACGTCCCTGGCCCATGAGTCGCTCGCCGTACCGGACGGCACGGACCTGGACCTCGACACCGTGCAGCATCTGGTGAGCGCGGCGGCCGGCGAGAACGTGCTGCCGGCGGCGCGGGGGCGACGGCGGTTCCGCGACCGGCTCTCCCGTCTCACCGACCAGTTGACGGCTCCGCCGCCCGCCCGCTGGTAGGGAGTCCGAAATCCGGTTGCCAGGCCCTCCCCCGGCCCCGACCATTGCCCCTCGTGACCGACAGTCCCGCTCCCCCCATCCGCCTCCGCGCCCTCCTCCCCGACCTCGCCCCCTGGCACGCCTCCGCGGACTTCCGCAGGCTCTGGGTCGCGGGCCTGATCTCGAACTTCGGGAACTTCCTGTCCTTCGTCGCGCTCCCGGTGCAGCTCAAGGAACTCACCGGTTCCGCCGCGGCGGTGGGCGCGATCGGCGCCGTGGAACTCGTGCCGCTGATCGTGTTCGGGCTCTACGGCGGTGCGCTCGCCGACGCGTGGGACAAGCGGAAGCTGATCGTGTGGACCGAGGCCGGGCTGGGCGTGCTGTGCGGGGCGCTGCTGCTCAACTCGCTGCTGCCGGCGCCCGCCGTGTGGCCGCTGTATGTCATCGCGGCACTGACCTCGGTGCTCGGTTCGGTGCAGCGGCCCGCGCTGGACTCGCTGTGGCCGCGGATCGTGGCCCATGAGCACATGACGGCCGCGTCGGCGCTCAACTCCCTGCGCTGGACGGTCGGCGGGGTCATGGGCCCGGCGCTGGCGGGTGTGGTGGTGGCGTTCGCGGGCCTGCCCTACGCGTACGCGGCGGACACGCTGACGTTCGTCGTGTCCGTGGTCCTGATCTTCCGGATCGCCGCCTCCCCCGGCGCTCACGAGGCACAGAAGCCGTCGCTGCGGTCGATCGCGGAGGGCGCCCGGTACGCGTGGAGCCGCAAGGAACTCCTCGGTACGTACGCGATCGACCTCGCGGCGATGTTCTTCGCGATGCCGCTGGCGGTGCTGCCGTTCCTCGCGGACGACCTGCACGCCGAGTGGGCGCTCGGGCTGATGTACTCGACTGTTCCGGCCGGTGCCCTGCTGGTGAGTGTGACCAGCGGCTGGACCTCGCGGATCCACCGGCACGGGCGGATGGTGGTGCTGGCCGCCGCGCTGTGGGGCGTGGCGATCGCCTGCGCGGGGGCCGTGGGCAGCGTATGGCTGGTGCTGCTGTTCCTCACCGTCGCGGGCGGCTGCGACATGGTCAGCGGCATCTTCCGCGCGGTGATCTGGAACCAGACGATCCCGGACGAGCTGCGCGGCCGGCTCGCCGGGATCGAGCTGCTGTCCTACTCGGTGGGCCCGCAGCTGGGGCAGGTCAGGTCCGGTGGCATGGCCGCGCTCTCCGGGGTGCGGACCTCGGTGTGGGCGGGCGGGCTGATGTGCGTGGGTGCGGTGGGGCTGCTGGCCGCAGGACTGCCGAAGCTGATGTCGTACGACGCGAGGACGGACGAGCACGCGCTGCGGCTGAAGGACCAGCGCGCCGCCGACGCCGCTGCCAGTGCCTGATCAGTCCTCGTCGGCGGTCCCCTTCGTGGCGTCGTGCCACTTGGGGTCGTTCTCCCACTCCAGATTGCGCTCGCGGGCCGTCTCCATCGCGTGCTCGGCCTCCGCGCGGCTGGCGTACGGCCCGAAGCGGTCCTTGGCGGGGCACTCCGGCCCCTCCTCGACCTTCTTGTGTTCGAGGCAGTAGTACCACTCGCCGGGCTTCCCGACCGTGCGCTTCTTGAACAGGGCCATCAACGGCTCCTTTCCCTACGGCCATGTTCCCCCATGTCCGCTGGTTAGACTCGCTGGCATGTCTGGCCAGTCGCTGCTCGTACCAGGGGAGCTCTCTCCCACCCGTTCCGTGCCCGGAAACATCCGCCGGCCCGAGTACGTCGGCAAGCCCGCGCCGACCCCGTACACCGGGCCGGAGGTGCAGACCCCCGAGACGATCGAGGCGATGCGGATCGCCGGGCGGATCGCCGCGCGGGCGATGGCGGAGGCCGCGAAGGTCATCTCGCCGGGTGTGACCACGGACGAACTCGACCGGGTGGCGCACGAGTACATGTGCGACCACGGCGCCTATCCGTCGACGCTCGGCTACCGCGGCTTCCCCAAGTCCCTGTGCACCTCCCTCAACGAGGTGATCTGCCACGGCATTCCGGACTCCACGGTGCTGCGCGACGGCGACATCATCAACCTCGATGTGACGGCGTACATCGGCGGGGTGCACGGTGACAACAACGCGACGTACCTGGTCGGCGACGTCGACGAAGAGTCCCGACTCCTGGTGGAGCGCACCCGGGAGTCCCTCGACCGCGCGATCAAGGCGGTCAAGCCCGGCCGTCAGATCAACATCATCGGCCGGGTCATCGAGTCGTACGCCAAGCGCTTCGGGTACGGCGTGGTCCGGGACTTCACCGGCCACGGCATCAACTCGTCCTTCCACTCCGGCCTGATCGTCCCGCACTACGACAGCCCGCACGCTACGACGGTCATCCAGCCCGGGATGACGTTCACGATCGAGCCGATGCTGACGCTGGGGACGCACGAGTACGACATGTGGGACGACGGGTGGACGGTCGTCACGAAGGACCGGAAGCGGACGGCGCAGTTCGAGCACACGCTGGTGGTGACGGAGACGGGGGCGGAGGTGCTCACGCTGCCGTAGCAGGTCAGGACCCGTTCTCTGCCGAGGGCGGGTCTCTTCTTGTACGCTTTTACCGACAGGGCGTCGGTAAACCTGTTGACTTAGGTAAGCCTTACCTTGGAGGATGCGGCTCATGGACTCCTTCTCGACAGTCATCCGCACCGCGTCCCGCGAACAGCATGTGGAGGCGGAGACCTCCACCTTCATGAGCGACCTGCTCGGCGGCCGGCTGGGCGTGGACGCGTACGCCCGCTACACCGAGCAACTGTGGTTCGTGTACGAGGCGTTGGAGACCGGGGCCGAGCGGCTGGCGGCAGATCCGGTGACCGGGCCGTTCATCCGGGCCGAGTTGTTCCGGCTGCCCGCGCTGGAGCGCGACCTGGAGCATCTGCGGGGCGCGGACTGGCGCACGGGACTGACCGCACTGCCTGCCACACAGGCCTACGCGGACCGGGTACGGGAGTGTGCGCAGTCGTGGCCGGCCGGCTACATCGCCCACCACTACACGCGCTACCTCGGTGACCTCTCCGGCGGCCGGATCATCCGCGACAAGGCGGAGCGGAGGTGGGAGTTCTCCCGCAAGGGCGACGGCGTGCGCTTCTACGTCTTCGAGGGGATCGCCAACCCGGCCGCGTTCAAGCGGGGTTACCGCGAACTGCTGGACGCCGTCCAGGCCGACGACCTGGAGAAGCAGCGGATCGTGGCGGAGTGCAAGCGGGCGTTCGCGTTGAACACCGGGGTGTTTCGGGCGCTGGGTGACGAGTTCCCCCTGAGTGCCTGACGCTAGCGCTCCAGGAACACCCGTCCGCCGACCTCGACCCAACCCCCCGGCTGCGGAGCCGTAAGTATCTGGGACCCCGCACCCTGCGTGATGTTGAGGGCGCGCCCCAGTTGGTCGGTGAGCAGAAGGGCCGCCGCGCCCGTCGCCTCGTCCTCGTGGATGCCGTCGTCGCGGCCCGGGAAGGCGCGGGCGCGGACTCGGCCCGCCGCCTCGTCCTCCCAGGCCCAGGCGTAGATCCACTCGCCGGGCGGGGGCACGGGCAGGGCGTCGACCTCGGCGGCGGTGGCGTACTGGCGCAGGGTGCGCGGCGGGGCCCACTCCGGGAGGGCCTCGATCCAGCTGAACTCGCCGTCGAGACGGGCACCCACGATGCCTGCGGGCGTGACCAGTTCGGGTATGTCCAACAGCCAGGCGGCGCCGACACAGGGGTGGCCGGCGAAGGGCAGGCGCAGGGTGGGCGTGTAGATGTCGATGACTCCGCGCTCGGGGTCGTCGACGAACACCGTCTCGCTGAAGCCGAGCTTCCCGGCGAAGAGCTGTCGCTCGCCCGGGTCCGGCATGACGGAACCCTCGCGGACGACGCCGAGTTCGTTGCCGTATCCGCCGCTTGGGCCGCAGAAGACACGCAGTACGTCGTAGTCGGTCACGAGGGAATTGAAACACCCGCCCGGGCGGTCCCGTACATCGAGTACGGAACCGGCCCGGCCCGGCCTTACGCGGCACACGAGAGTGCGGCCCGCCAGGAGGCGCCGATCGCCCTCTCCGACGGCGTCGAGCGCGACTTCCGCATCACCGAAGGCATCGACCGACCGCCCCCACGCTCCTTACGAGACACGGCAGTTGTGCGTGAACAACCGGCGCCTTCGAGCGCCGTGCACCAGAGCAGGGCCTCGTCCCGGTCGGTGGTGGACCACACCGCCTCGATCGGCGGGCCGACGTCGGCGAGCGCGCCGCTGGGCGCACCCCTGCCGCTGCTCGACGAACCGACGGCCGCGCTCGACCTCCGACACCGGGAACTGGTCCTGCGGCCATGCCGGGAAAGGGCGCACGCGGGGGACGCGGTGATCGTGGTGCTGCATGATCCGGCGCCGGCCGCCGCCTATGCGCACCGGGTCGCGATTCTGCGCGCCGGTCGTGTCGCCGCCGACGGTCCGCCGGGCGACGTCTTCACCGAGGAGTTGCTTTCGGACGTCTACGACCAGCCCGTTGAGGTGTTCCCGCATCCGCACACGGGGGCTGCCGTCATGGCTCCACAGCGGCCCGCTTGACCTTTCCTTGACCATTACTTGGCATTTGTTTTTCGCCATCGAGATCAAGCCGTGTCTGTGATTTTTCCGTGGCCAGCGAATACCGGACCGGGTGGGTATGAGTGAGGTAAGCCTCAGGTAAGTTAGGGCAGCCTCACCACACTGCCTCACCAGACACTTCCGCTTGGAGCCTGCATGCGTGCCGTCCGACTTCCCGTCGTCACCGCTGTCGCCGCCGCGGCCGCCCTGACCGCCGTCACGGCGTGCACCGCGAAGAGCGACGCCAAGGACGGCGACGCGATCCAGGTCACCGCGGCCGACTCCAAGTGCACGACCTCGACCAAGTCGATCCCGGCGGGCCAGGTCACGCTGAAGATCGAGAACACCGGCTCGAAGGCGACCGAGGTCGAGATCCTCTTCCCGGACGACCGGATCGTCTCCGAGAAGGAGAACATCGGGCCGGGCACCAAGTACACGCTCACCGCCGAGGTGAAGGCGGGGTCGTACGAGATAGCCTGCCGCCCCGGCATGAAGGGCCACGGTGTGCGGCAGAAGCTGACCGTCACCGGCGGCTCGGTCGCCAAGCGCGATCCGAAGCTGGACGCGGCCGTCGCCGCCTACCGCGAGTACGCGCAGGAGCAGGCCGACGCGACGATCCCGAAGGTGGAGACCTTCGTCGACGCCGTCAAGGCCGGCGACATCGAAGCCGCCAAGAACGCCTACGCCCCCTCCCGCGTCGGCTGGGAGACCACCGAGCCGATCGCCGAGTCGTTCGGGGACATCGACCCCAAGACCGACACCCGCGTCAACGACCTGGAGAAGGGCCAGAAGTGGACCGGCTGGCACGCACTGGAGAAGGCCCTGTGGGTGGACAAGAAGGCCGGCACCGAGCAGAAGGCCCTCGCCGATGAGCTGCTCACCGATCTGAAGGACTGGCAGAAGCGGGTCGGCAAGGCCGAGATCACCCCGACCTCCATGGCCAACGGCGCCAAGGAACTCCTCGACGAGGTCGCCACCGGCAAGGTCACCGGCGAGGAGGACCGCTACTCGCACACCGACCTCAGCGACTTCAAGGCCAACGTCGACGGCGCGGAGAAGGCGTACGAGCTGCTGAAGCCGGTCGCGCAGAAGAACGACGCGGCGCTGACCACCGAGCTGGACAAGCAGTTCACCGCGATCGACACGCTGCTCGACAAGTACCGGTCGACCTCGACCTCGGACGGCTTCGTGTCGTACGACAAGGTCACCGCAGACCAGCGCAAGGAGCTGTCGGACGCGGTCAACGCGCTCGCGGAGCCCCTGTCGAAGCTCGCCGCCGCCGTAGTGAAGTAGGCCCGAAATGACCGAAGTTCAGGAAAACAGTGCTCCCTCCCGCCGTTCGCTGATCGGCTGGGGCGGTGCCGGGCTCGCGCTCGGTGCCGTCGCGGCCGGTGGTGCGGTGGCGATGACCCGGGTCGGCGAGGACGTCGATCCGGCGGGCGCCGACACCGGTGCCGCGGTCGCCTTCCACGGCACCAACCAGGCGGGCATCGCCACGCCCGTGCAGGACCGGCTGCACTTCGCCGCGTTCGACGTGAAGACCGACGACCGCGCCGAGTTCGTGCAGCTGCTGAAGGACTGGACGGCCGCCGCCCGGCGGATGACCGGCGGGTACGCGGTCGGCGACGGAGCCTACGGCGGGCTCGCCGAGGCGCCGCCGGACGACACCGGTGAGGCGCTGGGGCTGAAACCCTCGCGGCTGACCCTCACCATCGGCTTCGGGCCGTCGTTCTTCGAGAAGTTCGGGCTCAAGGACGCCCGTCCCGAGGCTCTCGTCGACCTGCCCCAGTTCCCCGGCGACAACTTCGACAAGTCCCGTACCGGCGGCGACCTCTGTGTACAGGCGTGCGCGGACGATCCGCAGGTCGCCGTGCACGCGATCCGCAACCTGGCCCGGATCGGCTTCGGCAAGGTCGCCATCCGCTGGTCCCAACTCGGCTTCGGGAAGACCTCGTCGACCACTCCGGGCGCCCAAACCCCCCGCAATCTCATGGGGTTCAAGGACGGCACCCGCAACATCGCGGGCACCGAGACGGACCGGCTGAAGAAGTTCGTGTGGGTCGGCGAGGGGGATGTCGGCGAGAACTCGGCCTGGATGACCGGGGGTTCGTATCTCGTCGCCCGGCGCATCCGGATGAACATCGAGACCTGGGACCGGACCTCGCTCCAGGAGCAGGAGGACGTCTTCGGCCGGGACAAGGGCGAGGGCGCGCCGGTCGGAAAGGCCAAGGAGCACGACGCGCCATTCCTGAAGGCGATGAAGCCCGACGCGCACGTCCGGCTCGCGCACCCCGACTCCAACGGCGGGGTCACCATCCTGCGCCGGGGCTACTCCTTCACCGACGGCACCGACGGCCTCGGCCGGCTCGACGCGGGCCTGTTCTTCCTGGCCTACCAGCGCGACGTCCGCAAGGGGTTCATCCCGCTGCAGCGCAGGCTGTCGGCGACCGACGCGCTCAACGAGTACATCCAGCACGTGGGTTCGGCGGTCTTCGCCGTCCCGCCGGGCGTCCGCGACAAGGACGACTGGTGGGGCAGCACGCTGTTCTCCAAGGACGCGAAGGAGTCGTAGACCGTGTTCTCCAACTATCTGATCGGTCTGCGCGAAGGGCTGGAGGCCAGCCTCGTCGTCTGCATCCTGATCGCCTATCTGGTCAAGACGGACCGGCGGGACGCGCTCAAGCCGATCTGGATCGGCATCGGCGTCGCCGTCCTCATCGCGATGGGCTTCGGCTGCGCGCTCGAATTCGGCTCCCAGGAGCTGACGTTCCAGGCGCAGGAGGCGCTCGGCGGCTCGCTGTCGATCCTCGCGGTGGGTCTGGTGACGTGGATGGTGTTCTGGATGCGGCGCACCGCCCGGCACCTGAAGTCCGAACTGCACGGCAAGCTGGACGCGGCCCTCGCGATGGGCACCGGCGCGCTGGTCGCCACCGCGTTCCTCGCCGTCGGCCGCGAGGGTCTGGAGACCGCGCTGTTCGTGTGGGCGTCGGTGCACGCGGCGAGCGACGGCACCCCGCGCCCGCTGGTCGGCGTCGGACTGGGCCTGGCCACCGCCGTGTTCCTGGGCTGGCTGTTCTACCGGGGCGCCCTGAAGATCAACCTCGCGAAGTTCTTCACCTGGACCGGCGCGATGCTCGTCGTGGTCGCGGCGGGCGTGCTGGCGTACGGCTTCCACGATCTCCAGGAGGCCGACTGGATCCCGGGGCTGACGAATCTGGCCTTCGACATCAGCGGCACGATCCCGCCGGACAGCTGGTACGGCACCCTCCTCAAGGGCGTCTTCAACTTCCAGCCGGACCCGACCGTCCTGCAGATCACGGTGTGGCTGCTGTACCTGATCCCCACGCTCACCCTGTTCTTCGCCCCGGTAGGGTTCGCCTCCGGGAAGGGGAAGGTGAAGGTAGCTGATGAGCAGGGACCGAAGCCCTCGGAGGCCTCGAAGGCTTGACCGGAGCGCCCTCATAGCGGCCTCGTTGACCGCATTGTCGTTGACGGCGAGCGGTTGTGTGGTGGTCCACGGGGAACGCGAGGTCCTCCCGGCCACCACCCGCGCCGAGGCCGCCAAGGCGCTCCAGCAGTTCACGACCGCGTACAACGCGGCGGACAAGGCGTACGACAGCGCCCTGGACGCCGCTCATGTCACCGGCGCGCTCGGTGACATCGACGCGGCGCGGCTGAAGGCGGGGCACACCAACTACCCGTCGGGGAACCCGAGTTACTCCCCGCTGGAGTTGACGGACGCGAAGTTCACCATTCCGAAGAAGGCCGGCTGGCCGCGCTGGTTCCTCGCCGACACCGCCGCCAACAAGGGCGGCAGCGCCCGCTGGCTGCTGGTGTTCACCCGCAACGACCTGTCCGAGCCGTGGCAGGTGGCGTATCTGACCCTGCTCGCGCCCGCCGCCGTACCGAAGTTCAAGACCGACAAGGACGGCTGGGCCGAGGCAGTGCCCATCAACTCGGCCGAACTCGCCGTCGCGCCCGGGGACTTGAGCAAGCGCTATGCGACGTATCTGAAGAGCGGGGGGACGGACTTCGCGGACGGCGCGCACACCAGCGCGTGGCGCGCGGACCGCGAGAAGGCCACCAAGCCCGGTCTGGCCGTCCAGTTCCTCGACGAACCGCTGACGAACGGCGACTACGCGCCGCTGACGCTGCGCACGGCGGACGGCGGGGCACTGGTGTTCTACGCCACGCGCTACTTCCAGAAGGAGACCGCGGCGACGGGCACCTCGGTGCCGGCCCAGAACAAGGACGTGCAGGCGCTGACGACGGGCACCGTGCAGCAGTCCCTCACCCTCCAACTCGTGTCCAACCAGGTGGCGTTGGACCCGAAGCGGGGCGGCAAGGTGTCGGTGCTGGGCCGGATCGAGGGGCTGACCTCCGCGCAGGGCGGCTGACGGCCGCTCAGACCGTCACGCAAACCCTGATGGTCAACGGCCCAGCGGCCAGGCCGCGTTCGCGTGGTCGGGTTCCTGGCCGGCGTATCGGGCGCAGGCGTCGGTGAGGGTTTCGAGGAGGGTCAGCGGGTCGGGCAGGGGATGCTCGGGGCCGCGCACCCAGTGCACCGACTGGTTCTCGCCGGGCAGTTGGGCCGGGGGTACGAGGACGTAGGAACCGCGGCAGTGCCAGCGCAGCCCCGGGTGTTCGTCCATCGTCTCGGGGTGGCAGTCCAGTTCGCACGGCCACCACTCGTCCTCGTCCTCGGGGGTGCCACGGGTGAGGGTGAAGAAGAGCAGCCGCCCGTCGTCGCTCGCGGCGACGGGCCCGACCTCGATACCGGCGGCGAGCAGCCGCTCCAGCGCCTCGCGGCCGGCCTCCAGCGGGACGTCCAGGACGTCGTTGACCATGCCGGTCGCGGTGATGAAGTTGGCCTGCGGCTGGTGGCGGGCCCAGCGCTCGATCTGCGCGCGGTCGGTCGTGGACTGCGTCTGCCAGGCGAAGGACACCGGGTGCCGGGCCGGTGTGGGGCAGCCCACCCGGTCGCACGAACATCGATAGCCCGGGGCCGGGTGCGCGGCGGGCGCGAGCGGCAGTCCCGCTCCGGCGGCGGCGAGCAGCAGCGCCTCGCGCCCACTGCCGTCGGCGGCCTCCTCCTGCGGGCGGCGTCCACGCAGCCACGAGGAGAGTCTGCCCTGCCGACCGGTCCGGCCACCGAACGTCGCGCTCATCTATCTCCTCGCCTCGCTGTTGTCGCCCTGCTGTTCTTGTCCTGTTGTTGTACGGAGAACCTCCCCCATCGTCGCACCATCCTGCGCCCCGGGAGGCGGTACCCCACATGCGGGGTAGGTGGGACGAGACACACCGAGACCCGGATCACCGCCTATCGGACGATTTGCCGGGATTTACGACCTTCAGGCCTACGACGCGGCGGCGCTCCGGCGCTACGACGGCCAGGGGTCCCCCCAGCTCGCGTCCCGGGCCGCCTTGTACAGGTCGCCGTGGCGTTTGGTGACCGTCGTCCGGCGCAGCTGCTCGTCGCTCTCGCAGAGGTCGAGAAGCACCTGGCCCTTGCGGATCTGCGGACGCCGTACGACCCGGGCGGGGGCGGGTTCGACGGGGAGGCGGGTGGCGGCGACGTAGCTGAACTTCTCGTCCTCGTACGGCAGGGAGCCGCCCTTGACCTGCCGGTGCAGGGAGGAGCGGCTGACCCGGGCCGAGAAGTGGCACCAGTCCTCGCCGGGGACGATCGGGCAGGCGGCGCTGTGCGGGCAGGGCGCGGCGATGTGGAACCCGGCGCCGATCAGCCGGTCCCGGGCCTCGATGACGCGGGCGTAGCCGTCGGGGGTGCCGGCCTCGACGATCACCACGGCCTGTGCGGCGGACGCGGCGGCGTCGACGAGGGCGGCGCGGTCCGGGACGGTGAGTTCGTTGAGGACGTAGGAGACGGTGACGAGGTCGGTGGCGTCGAGGGTGAGCGCCGACCCGATGCGGGCCCGCCGCCAACTGGCGTTCCGCAGGCCGGGGTTGGCGGTGGCGATCTCCTTCCCGAGGCCGAGTGCGGGCTCGGCCCAGTCGAGTACGGTCACCGGGCGGTCGCCGGACCAGGTGGCGGTGACCGCCCAGGTCGCGGCGCCGGTGCCGCCGCCGACGTCCGTGTGCCCCTGCGGAGTCCAGCCGGGCACCGCGTCGGCGAACGCGTCCAGCGCGGAGCGTACGGCCTCGAAGGTCGCCGGCATCCGGTAGGCGGCGTAGGCGACGACGTCCGCACGGTCCCTGAGGATCGGGGCGTCGGTCGGGGTGGCCCCGCGGTACTTGCCGATCAGGCGCTCCACGGCACCGGCGGCCTGCCTGGGCGGAAGGCCGCCGAGCAGCGCGGCGAGAGCGGTACGGAGGGATTCGGCCGGGGTCACGGGGTCGTTCACCCGCCGATTCTAAGAGGTGGGCGCGGGCGACGCCGGTGCAGGCCGGGAAGTGCACCTGCCGGCCCGCTGAACCTCCCGCTCCCGCCTCATCGGCCAGGCCACCTCGCCCGCGGCGCAGGTCCCCCTGGCACACACCATCATGGTCCGGCGGACCGTGAGCGACCTCGGCCCAGGGGCTGCCCACGCGCCCCCCAACGCCCTGCTCGAACCGGCCGAGGGGCTGCTCCTCGACCACGTCGACGAACGCGAACCCACCTTCAAACCGGCGCCGGCCCAAGCGGCCGGGAACCTGGCCGACACCCGCCGCGCCGACGCCGGCCTGTCGCCCCCACCGTCGCCGCGCACGCCGGCGACACCTGGAGGAATCCGCCACGGCACTCACCGCCTCGAATCACGTCTCACCGCGTCCGAGGCCGCCGCGCGCGCCGGCCCGGCGTGCCGCGTCCCGCTCCACCGTTGGAAATGGCATTGCGTCCGCGGACGACACTTGTGCCCTTCCGGGTCGCTCAACCTGCGCACGCGGAGCAACCGCCGAAGCCGCCGCCTCGGCGAACCCATGTGGTCACAGCACCAGACAGGGACAACTTGTCCGCGGTTAGAACCGCCCTTCATCCGGTTCCCGGTTCGGGTCAGGATTGCCCTGTCGAACAGAGGAGGCCGGACGATGGACCGGGCGTTGCTGGCAGATTTTCTCCGAGCACGTCGTGAGGCGTTGCAGCCGGAGGATGTCGGGCTTCCCCGCGGGCAGCGGCGCCGCACCGGCGGGCTGCGGCGCGAGGAGGTGGCGGCGCTGGCCGGGATGTCGGCCGACTACTACAGCCGCATCGAGCAGCAGCGAGGTCCGGTGCCGTCGGAGCGGATACTCGTCGCGCTCGCCCGGGCACTGCGTCTCAACGAGAGCGAGCGTGACCACCTCTTCGTCCTGGGCGGGATCCCGGCGCCGCGGCGAGTCCTTCGGGACGATTACATCGGTCCCACGATGCTGCGGATCGTCGCCGGTCTCTCGGACGTGCCCGCGATCGTGCTGTCACGGCTCGGCGAGGCGTTGCTGCAGACGCGCCCGGCGGTCGCCCTGCTCGGTGACTACACCCAGTACTCGGGCATGTCCCGTTACCTGGTCTACCGCTGGTTCACCGGTGATCCGCGGGTCCGTGGCCTGTACCCCGTCGAGGACCATCCGATACGGGGCAGGGTCTTCGCCGCGGAGATCCGGGACGCGTACACGGCGGATCCCACAGGGAGGGCCGGCGAGATCGTCGCGGCGCTGCTGGAGGTCAGTTCCGAGTTCGCGAACATCTGGCGGTTGCACGAGGTGGGAGTGACCCATCATCACGACCTCAAGCGTTACCTGCACCCCGAGTTGGGGGAACTGGAGCTGTACGCCGAGATGCTGCTGGATCCGGAGCAGCATCAGACGCTACTGGTGTTCACCGCCGTGCCCGGTTCCCCGAGCCACGGCAAGCTTCAGCTCCTGACCGCCGCCTAGCGGCTGTCGTCCCTCACCCACCTGAAGGCACTGTCTCGGAGCCGAGGCATGCCCAGGTCTCACAATGCTTCAGATTTGAAGCATATTTCCCTGTCATGAAAGGTGGCATTTGCCATGAAAGCAGTGCGTTTCCATGAGTACGGTTCTCCGGACGTCTTGCGCTACGAGGACGTGGAACAGCCGGTCCCCGCGGCCGGGGAGGTCCGGATCCGGGTGGCCGCGACGTCGTTCAACCCGGTCGACGGCAACATCCGCGCGGGCTACATGCAGGGCCCCATCCCGGTGACCCTGCCGCACACCCCCGGCATCGACGTCGCCGGCACGGTCGACGCGCTGGGCGAGGGCGCCGACGGGGTCAGGGCGGGTGACCAGGTTGTCGGCTTCCTGCCGATGACCGGTGCCGGCGCGGCGGCGGAGTACGTGCTCGCACCTGCCGGCCTGCTGACGGCGGCGCCCGCAAGCATCCCGCTGACCGACGCGGGCGGGCTGCCGCTGGTCGGGCTCACCGCCTGGCAGGCCCTCTTCGACCACGCCAAGCTGACTGCCGGCCAGCGGGTCCTGATCAACGGTGCGGGCGGCGCGGTCGGCGGCTACGCCGTCCAGCTGGCCAAGCACGCCGGCGCACACGTGATCGCCACGGCCGGGCCGCGCAGCAGTGAACGCGTCAGGACGGCGGGAGCCGACGAGGTGTTCGGCCACGGGGTCCCCGGGCTGTCCGCGCTGGTCGACGTCGTGCTCAACCTCGCGCCGGTCGAGCCGATCCAATTGGCCGCGCTGACCTCGGTGGTCCGCGACGGCGGCATCGTGGTGAACACGACGGTGTGGATGCCCGCGCCTTCCGACGAGGAACGCGGCGTGCGCGGCGTCAACCTCTTCGTCAACAGCGACGCCGCGCAGCTGGCGAGGCTGGTGACGCTGGTCGACTCCGGAGCACTGCACGTCGACATCGCTCGACGGGTACCGCTGGCCGAGCTGCCGGCGCTGCACGCGGAGGCCGCAGAAGGCGCGCTCTCCGGCAAGGTCCTCGTCCTTCCCTCCGCCGTCTCTCTCACCTAGGCGACCTTCTCCGGCACGGCGATCGCGTCGCGTCTTCCTACAAGCGGTCGAGTCATCGCGGGGGCTGCGCTCTGCCGTACCTGGCAGTGCGCAGCCCCGGCACATTCATGGCGGACACCGCCGAATCCTGGCTGGGACTCCACCGCTTCTACGCAGCACACCAGCTCAGGCCCATGAGCCAAAAGGACAGGACAGCCATGACCGAGGCCATGGCGCACGCCGCGCCATGTGGGAGCCGATCACCGGTGCCGCCTCGGCGGCCCAGCCGATCCCGACCGACGTCACGATTCACCGAGCACGACACCCACGACGTCTACCGGCACTGCTCGACACTCGCTTCGCCGGTCTCGACTCCGGTCTGGCCGACGTCGTCACGGTCGGCGCCGCGGCACCGGCCAACCCCGACCTGCCCCACCGCATCCACACGGGTGCGCCCCTCAACGAGCCCGACCCGGCCACCTTCTACGGCGGCGACCACCGCGCCTGCACCGACTACCCGGCCCTCACCACCACCGCTGCGAGCTGAACCATGACCACTCTCCTCATCAAGCCAGACGACAAGACCGTCACCATCACCGTCCAGCAGCGAACTCTCGCGGTGCCCCAGGACGCCTTCCGCATCCTGGCCCCCATCGACCTTCCCACCGTCTTCCGCCCGGTCTTCCCGTTTCCCGGGATCAGCGGTGTGAAGAACCAGACCGGGGCCTGGGACCACGCGGGCTCCCGAAGGAACCCGCAGTTCGACGACGGCTCCCAGGCGGACGAAGAACTCACCGAATACACGCCCGGATCCAGCTTCGCCTACCAGCTGACCAACTTCACCGGCATCCTCTCCCGCCTCGCGGCCGGAGCTCGGGGCGAGTTCAACGTCAACCCCGACGGCGACGGCACACTCATCCGCTGGACCTATGAGTTCAAGCCGCTGCCCGGCCGACGCTGGATCCTCACCGGCCCCTTCACCCCGCTCTGGCGCCGCTACATGGCCGCCGCCCTCAACCGGTGCGTCCACGTCATCGAAACGGAGAAGAACAGCGAGCCGGTGCCGCCCCTGGCCTGCTGACGGCCCGAAGCAGCACGACATCAGCATCCCGACCGGCCCGACCGGGTCGTGCGAACCGCGCTGAGCCCGTGCTGCAACCCGTAGGAGGCAGGCGTCCCGCCGGCCTCCTACGGGTTCCTCGTACAGGTGTGGTGATGTGTGACAGCGGGTGAGGCGTCGCGCGCGGCCCAACTCGTAGGTGGCCCGCTACTGGTACCCCCGTCCCTGGGGACTCCGCCCCCCAGCCCCCCCCCGGGACCTGTGCCCACCCACCACCCGCCGCCTCAGCGCGTCGAAAAGCCCGCCTCAAAAACCCCGTACCGCCCGTGCCACCCGCGTCCCCGCCGCCGCCCTCGGCCCGCTGTCCGGCCCTCTCCTGCGTGGGTGCACGGTGTTCGCCAGCAGGACCAGGAACGTGTCCGTCGCCGGATCCAGCACCAGCGACGTTCCCGTGAAGCCCGTGTGCCCCACCGCCCCCCGCCCCGCCAACTCCCCCATGAACCACGCCTGATCGACCGCGAAGCCCAGCCCCGGCGGGGTCAGCAGCAGTTCCACGAAATCCGCGCCCAGGATGCGGGCGGGGCCGTAGGAACCCCCCGCCAGGAGCGTGCGGCAGAACACCGCCAGGTCGCGGCCGGTGGAGAACAGGCCCGCGTGGCCGGCCACGCCGCCCAGAGCCCAGGCGTTCTCGTCGTGGACGACTCCCCGCAGCATTCCGCGGTCCGCCTTGCCCCACGGGCGGCGCTGGTCCTCGGTGGCGGCCGCGCCGGGGCAGGGGCCGAAGTCGGTGGACGTCATGCCCAGGGGGCGGGTGATGCCGTCGTGGACCAGGCCGTCGAGGGTGCGTCCGCTGACGCATTCCAGGACGAACTGGAGCAGGAGGAGGTTGAGGTCGGAGTACAGGTATGTGCCCGACTCTCCCACCGGTGCCTCCGCCCGCAGCATCGCCAGCCGTTCCGAGTCGTCCGCGCAGTCGTACAGCGGGAGTTCGGGGCGCAGGCCGGATGTGTGGGTGAGGAGCTGGCGGACGGTGATGTCGTGGCGGGCGGCGGCGCGGAAGTCCGGGAGGTAGGCGCCGACGCGGGCGTCGATGCCCAGGGTGCCCCGCTCGATCTGCTGTATCGCGGCGACGGACGTGAAGAGTTTGGTGAGGGAGGCCAGGTCGAAGGGGGTGTCGACCGTCGTCGGGACGCGGGAGGCCAACGGCAGCTCCACACCCGCGTCGGTCCCGGGGTCGTAGGCCGAATACCGCACGGCCCAGCCCGCCGCCTCCTCCACGGCGATCACGGGGCCGCGGCCGGCGACCACGACGGTGCCCGCCGCCCAGGGGCGGTCGCCGGTGGTGAGGTCGTGGACCTCCCGGATCAGGTGTCGGAGTTCACCGGCGTCGAGGCCCGCTCGTTCCGGTGTGTCGCTGCGCAGTCTCGGGGCGCTCAGCTCCCCACTCCCTCCGCGGTCGTACGGGTGTTCCAGGGACGGCACATTCCCACGAAGCAGGCCACCGCCACCAGTGCGGCCACCAGTTGGACCACGGCCATGGGTACGGCGGTGTGTTCGCCCGCGATGCCGACGAGCGGGGAGGCCACGGCCCCGATGAGGAAGGAGGAGGTGCCCAGCAGCGCGGAGGCGGAGCCCGCGGAGTGCTTGGTGCGCATGAGGGCGAGGGTCTGGGCGTTGGGGAGCGTCACGCCCATCGCCGACATGAGGACGAAGAGGGCGGTGGCCACCGGGACCAGGCCCACCTCTCCGAACACGCCCGTCGCCATCAGCAGCAAGGCCGTCGCGGCCAGCACCACCACCGCCAGGCCCGCGCCCAGCACCTTGTCCATGGAGACCCGGCCGACCAGCAGCTTGCCGTTGATCTGCCCGACCGCGACCAGGCCGACCGAGTTGACGCCGAACAGCAGGCTGAAGGTCTGCGGGGAGGCGCCGTAGATCTCCTGGACGACGAAGGGGGACGCGGAGATGTAGGCGAACAGGGCGGCGAAGGCGAAGCCGCCGGTGAGCACGTAGCCGGTGAAGGGGAGGTCGGCAAGGAGGCGGCGCATGGAGCGCAGGGCCTCGCCGGTACCGCCCACGTGCCGGTCGGCGGGTGCGAGGGTCTCGGGGAGGCGGGTCCAGACGAGGACCGCGAGGGCGGCCCCGACGAAGGTCAGGACGACGAACACGCCCCGCCAGTCCGTCACCCGCAGGATCTGGCCGCCGACGAGCGGCGCGACGATCGGGGCGACCCCGGAGACCAGCATGAGGGTGGAGAAGAAGCGGGCCATGGCCACGCCGTCGTAGAGGTCGCGGACGACGGCCCTCGCGATCACTATTCCGGCCGCGCCCGCCAGGCCCTGGAGCAGGCGGAAGGCGACCAGGGATTCGACGTTCGGCGCGAACGCGCACAGGGCGGTCGCTACGACGTAGACGGCGAGGCCGGTCAGGAGCGGGCGTCTGCGGCCCCATCGGTCGCTCATCGGGCCGACCACGAGCTGCCCGAGGGCCATGCCGGCGAGGCACGCGGTGAGGGTGAGCTGCACGGTCGCGGCGGGCGCGTGCAGGGCGCGGGTGACCTCCGGGAGCGCGGGGAGGTACATGTCCATCGACAGCGGGGGTGTCGCGGTGAGGCCGCCGAGGACGAGGACGACGAGGAGACTCGCGCGGCGGGTCGCCTTGAACGGCGGCGGTACGGCGGACTGCGGCGCGGCCGGCGCCTGCGCCCTCTGCTCGGGCATGCGCCCCTCCCTCCCTGACTGATCCGCCACCTATGCTCTCAGCTCGTACGAGGTGCCGAGGTACTGGTGAGCGAGGGTGGGGCCGCAATGACGGAAGAGAACGTGCGCTGGGGGATCCTGGCGACCGGCGGGATCGCCGCCGCGTTCACGGCGGCGCTGGTGGATCTGCCGGACGCGGAGGTCGTCGCGGTGGCCTCCCGGACGGAGGAGTCGGCGAAGGCGTTCGCCGAACGGTTCGGGATCGAGCGGGCCTACGGCGACTGGGCCGCGCTGGCGGAGGACGGGGACATCGATGTCGTCTACGTCGCCACCCCGCACTCGGCGCACCGCGCGGCGGCCGGTCTCTGTCTGGAGGCCGGACGCAATGTGCTCGTCGAGAAGGCATTCACCCTCAACTCCCGTGAGGCCACCGAGCTCGTGGAACTGGCGAGGGCGCGCGGCGGCTTCCTGATGGAGGCCATGTGGATGTACTGCAATCCGCTGGTACGGCGGCTGAAATCCCTCGTCGACGAGGGTGCGATCGGCGAAGTGCGTACCGTCCAGGCCGACTTCGGGCTCGCCGGGCCCTTCCCGCCCTCGCACCGGCTGCGGGACCCGGCGCAGGGCGGCGGCGCGCTGCTGGACCTCGGGGTGTACCCGGTGTCGTTCGCGCAGCTGCTGCTCGGTGAGCCCGCCGGCATCAAGGCGTCGGCCGTGCTGTCCGCCGAGGGTGCCGATCTGCAGACGGCGGCCCTGTTCTCCTGGGACAGCGGCGCGCTGGCCACGCTGCACTGCTCGATCGTCGGCGGTACGGGGACCTCGGCGTCGGTGACCGGTTCGCTGGGCCGGATCGACATCCCGGACGGCTTCTTCCATCCGGAGCGGTTCGTGCTGCACCGGGACGGGCGTGACCCCGAGGAGTTCGTCCTCGACCCGGCGGACGGGCCGCGCAACACGCTGCGGCACGAGGCGGCCGAGGTGATGCGGGCGCTGCGGGCCGGTGAGACCGAGTCGCCGCTGGTGCCGCTGGAGGGCACTCTCGCGGTGATGCGCACGCTCGACACGGTGCGGGAGCGGATCGGGGTGCGGTACCCGCAGGAGGGCTGACCCGGGCTCCTAGGCTTCGGTCCATGAACGCTGAGCAATCAAGGATCGCCGTGGTGACCGGCGCGGGCTCCGGGATCGGCCGTGCGGTCGCCGTGGAACTGCTGGGCGCGGGCTGGTCGGTGGCGCTGGCCGGCCGCCGCACCGGGACGCTGGAGGAGACGGCCGCGCTGGCGCCCGGGGGCGCCTCACTCGTCGTGGCGACGGATGTGGCGCGGCCGGAGGACGTGGCCGGGCTGTTCGGGGCGACCGTGGAGCGGTTCGGGCGGGTGGACCTGCTGTTCAACAACGCGGGGACGTTCGGGCCCGGTGGGGTGCCCGTGGAGGAACTGCCGTACGACGCGTGGCGGCATGTGGTGGACACCAATCTCAACGGGGCGTTCCTGTGCGCGCAGGCGGCGTTCCGGCAGATGAAGGAGCAGGCGCCGCAGGGCGGGCGGATCATCAACAACGGGTCGATCTCCGCGCACACGCCCCGTCCGCACTCGGTGGCCTACACCGCGACCAAGCACGCGCTGACGGGGCTCACCAAGTCGCTGTCGCTGGACGGGCGGCCGTACTCGATCGCGGTCGGACAGATCGACATCGGGAACGCGGCGACGGACATGACGCGGCGTATGGAGACCGGGGCGTTGCAGGCCAACGGGGTGGTAGCCCCGGAACCGGTGATGGATGTCGCGGATGTGGCGCGCACGGTACGGCACATGGCGGAGCTGCCGTTGGCGGCGAATGTGCAGTTCGCGACCGTATTGGCGACCGCGATGCCGTATGTGGGCCGTGGTTGAGGCAAGTTGCACAAACGGAATTTGACCGTCCATACCATTGCGCCCGGTTACTGACTTATGCTCAACTCTTCTCCACCAAAGCTTCACAGTTGGAGCACTTGGCTTCCACAGACCAACCCGAGGGGGGAGGCGGCAGCCGTTCCACTGCCCGGGTGGGGGTGGACCTCGCGTGGGACCGCGAGGTTTCGCACCGGGCGGTGGAACGGCTGCCGCACAGCTCAACTCCCGTCGTCCTCCCGGGACTTCGCCGCCGCCACGGCCGCCTGCCGCCTGCGCAGCGCGAACGCGCCGCCCGCGAGCAGGACCACCGTCCCGGCCGCACCCTCCAGCAGCCGCCAGGGCGAAGCACCGTCCGACGACGAGGCCGCCGCGCCCGTGGACCCCGGAGCCCCCTTGGCTCCCTTCCCCGACGGCGTCGGGCTCGCGCTCGCCCCGCCCTCGCTCAGCGGCTCGACCAGCGTGCCCACCGCCCGGGCCGAACTCCCTTTGCCGAAGCCCCAGTCGAGCAGTGCCTCGGTCTCCTTGTAGACCTCGTTGCCGCCGTTGGCCGGATGCATCACCGTGACCAGCAGGGTGCGGCCGTCGCGGGTGGCGGCGCCGGTGAAGGTGTTTCCGGCGTGGCTGGTGTAACCGTTCTTGACGCCGATCATGCCCTTGTACGGGCGCAGTCCGTAGGCCCCGGTGAGCAGGCGGTCGGTGTTCTGGATCTGGAAGGTCTTCTTGCCTCCGGCCGGGAAGTTCGCCGTCCTGGTGGAGCAGTAGGCGCCGAAGTCGTCGTCGCGCAGGCCGTGCCGGGCGAAGAGGGTGAGGTCGTACGCCGACGAGACCTGCCCGGGGTGGTCGAAGCCGTCCGGGCTCACCACATGGGTGTCCAGGGCCTGGAGGTCCTTCGCCTTGGCCTGCATCTCGGCGACCGTCTTGGCGATCCCGCCGTTCATGTGGGACAGCACATGCACGGCGTCGTTGCCGGAGCGAAGGAAGACGCCCTGCCACAACTGGTGGACGGTGTAGGTGATGCCGGGCTTGACGCCGACCAGGCTGGAGCCGGAGGGGACGTCGGCGAGATCGGCGTCGGTGACCCGGTAGGTGCGGGTCCGCTCGAACTTCCCCAGCACGGTGTCGGCGAACAGCATCTTCAGCGTGGACGCGGGTGCGAGGCGCTGGTGCGCGCGGTACGAGGCGAGCACCTCGCCCGTCTTGTGGTCGGCGACGAGCCAGGAACGAGCGGTGAGCTTCTTGGGCAGACCGGTGGCACCACTCAGCTGGATCCCGTCGCGGGCCAGACGCTCACCGCCTATCTCTGTCGCCGCGGACGCTGGAGTGGCCGCTGCCACGGGAAGGGCGGCGGCGGTCAGGCCGAGAGCGGCTCGCCGGGTGAGCCGAGAGGAATCGCGCATCCGGGGACCGTACAAAATCGGGGCCGGGCGGTGCACGGCGGGGGTGGCGAAAAGACGCCGGAGGGAAGGCGCGGCACCCCATACCAACAGGCCATTGAACTGGGGTTTCCTGGCAGGAAGCCCTCGACAGCTTAGGAATGAGCTGTCTGACACAATTCTGATTTCGGGCGTCTTTTTCTCAGGCCAGACACATCCTTTACTCAGGTCGACTCAAAGGTTCCTCCATAGCTTGTGGCCGCGCCCACAGCGGGCGCCAAGAACCTTTGGGGAATGGGATGTTTGGCATCTATCTCAAGCGCGAGCTGAGCCGGCGCAAGAAGGCGGCCCTGGTCATCGCCATGGGTCTGGCGCTCGGTATCGCGCTGGTCATCACCGTCAACTCGGTGTCGGCCGGCATGAATCAGGCTCAGGACAAGGTCCTCAAGTCTCTTTACGGTCTCGGAACTGACATGACCGTGACCAAGGCGCAGTCGGCCCCCAAGGCCGGCAGCTCACAGGGTCCCAGCTTCAAGTTCGGCGCCACCTCCTCCAGCAGCAGCTCGCAGAGCTCGGACCGGGTGAACACGCAGGGCGGTCAGGTCCTCGCGTCCTCCCTGGTCACCAAGGTCGGCGCGCAGAAGGGCGTGTCCGCCGCGGTCGGCTCGCTCACCCTGAACGTCACCAAGGTCGACGGCTCCTTCACCCAGGGCAAGGCGAAGTCCTCCACCACCTCCGGCTCCTCCGGTTCCTCGCAGCAGGGCGGCCCCGGCGGCGGTGGCGGAACCGGCAGCACCGGCGCACCCCAGGTCCAGGGCGGCGGCGCCAACTTCAACGTGAACTCGTACTCGGTCGCCGGCATCGACGTCACCAACCAGACGCTCGGCCCGCTGTCCACCTCGAAGATCACCTCCGGCAAGACGTTCACGACCTCGCAGACCAACGCGAAGGTCGCCGTCATCAGCGCCTCGTACGCCAAGTCGAAGAAGTACAAGGTCGGTTCGACCTTCAAGATCTCCAGCACCAAGTTCACGGTCATCGGCATCGCGACACCCAACAGCAGCGAGTCCACGATCGACGTGTACCTGCCGCTGAAGCAGGCGCAGACGCTGGGCGACTCGAAGAACAAGGTCACCACGATCTACGTCAAGGCGACCGACTCCAAGCAGATCTCGGCCGTCAAGTCGACCATCCAGAAGAACATCTCGGGTACGACGGTCACCACCTCCGCCGACCTCGCGTCCACCGTGTCCGGCTCGCTGTCCACCGCCTCCAACCTGGCGACCAGCGTCGGCAAGTGGCTGTCCATCGCGGTCCTGATCGCCGCGTTCCTCGTGGCCGCGCTGCTCACCTCCTCCGCCGTGTCCCGCCGGGTGCGTGAGTTCGGCACCCTCAAGGCGCTCGGCTGGCCGAGCCGCAAGGTCACCCGGCAGGTCGTCGGCGAGTCCATGGTCAACGGTCTGATCGGCGGCGGTCTCGGTATCGCGCTGGGCCTCGCCGCGGCCTACACGGTCACCGCGATCAGCCCCAAGCTGACCGCACAGCTCGGCAACACCGGCGGTGGCGGCCAGGGCGGCCCCGGCGGCGGTCAGGGCGGCGGCCCCGGCCAGCAGGCCACCCAGAACACCCTGGAGATCGCCCTGAACGCGCCGGTCTCGCTGACCACCATCGCCCTCGCCGTGGGCCTGGCCGTCACCGGCGGTCTGATCGCCGGCGCGATGGGCGGCTGGCGTGCCTCCCGGATGCGCCCGGCGGACGCCCTGCGCAGCGTGTCGTAGTCGCTCGCCGCGACCCCTGATCCGGGGCGCCGCCTCCACTCCCCCCGGGAGACGGCGCCCCAACCCTCTTCTTCTTCACGGACTCATCGACGGAGATCCCATGTACAAGCTCACCGGCGTCACCAAGCGCTACACGCGGGGCAAGGAGACGGTCGAGGCGCTGCGCGGCGTCGACCTGACGATCGAGGACGGCGACCAGCTCGTCATCCAGGGCCCCACCGGCGGCGGCAAGTCGACGCTGCTGCAGATGATCGGCGGCCTGGACCGCCCCACCGAGGGCAGTGTCGAGCTGGACGACGTCAACCTCGCCACCATCAGCGAGGCCAAGCTGACCCGGCTGCGGGCCGAGAAGATCGGCATCATCTTCCAGTCCTTCAACCTCATCCCGACGCTCACCGCGCAGGAGAACGTCGAGACGGCCCTGGTCCCGCTCGGCGTCAAGCCGGCCGAGCGCCGCGAGCGGGCCGCCGAGGCGCTGACCTCGGTCGGCCTCGGCGACCGCCTCAAGCACGCCCCCTCCGAGCTCTCCGGCGGCCAGCAGCAGCGCGTCGCGATCGCCCGCGCGCTGGTGAAGAAGCCGAAGGTGCTGCTCGCCGACGAGCCCACCGGCAACCTCGACGAGGGCACCCGCGACGACATCATGGGCCTGCTGGAGGGCCTGTGGCACGAGTACGGGCTGACCTTCGTCATGGTCACCCACGACTCGTCAATCGCCCGCCGCGCCCCGCGTCTGGCCACCATCAAGGCTGGCCGGATCACGCTGACCGAGCAGGGCCGGGGCGGGCAGTTCACCCCCCAGCAGCAGTACGCGCAGCACGGCAACCAGGGTTACTGAGCCCGCCCGTTGATCCAGTCGGGGCCGTTCACCACCCGAGCACCTGGTCGATCTCGACCAACTGCTCGGAGGTGAGCGGCCCTTCGGCGATCACCCCGGCGTTCTCGTACAACCGAGGCCCGAGGCCGACCGCCCGGCGGTGAGCCACTCCTCCGCCGCCGCGCCCGCACTCCCCCACGCCAGGGACCGGCCGCCCGCTGTCGCCCTGCCGTTGAACCGCTCACCGCCCCAGCACCCGATCGATCTCCGCCAACTGCCCCGCGGTGAGCGGCCCCTTCGCGATCGCGCCCGCGTTCTGCTCGGCCTGCGCGACCGAACGGAAGCCCGGGATCGGCACGGTGCGCGGGCTGCGCGCCCACAGCCAGGCGAGGGCGCCCTGCGCGGACGTACGGCCCTCGGAGGTGAGGATCTCGCGCAGGGCGTCCACCCGGGCGACCCAGTCCTCGTCGGCCCCGGCGCCCTGCTTGAAGCCCTGCATCCAGGCGGGCGGGGTGTTGCGGATGTCCCCGGGCTCCAGCGTCCGCCCGGCGGCCTGCTTGCCGGTGAGCAGCCCCATGGCCAGCGGGCTGCGATTGATGCTGGCGAGCCCCAACTCCTCGCACAGCGCGAACATTTCGGGAGCGTCCTGGAACACGTTCGCCGCGTGCTGCACGGCCGCACAGTGCTCCCCCTCGGCGAACACGGCGGCGCGCGCGGGGTCGTCGGTGCTCCAGGCGTAGGCCCGGATCAGCCCCTCCCGCACGAACTCCTCGCACTGCTCGCGGAGTTGGGCGGCGCGCTCCAAGTCGGCGTCGGACAGGTGCAGTTGGTAGAGGTCGACATGATCGGTGCCGAGCCGCTCCAGTGACGCGGTGAGGGCGCGGCGGGCGTACTCCGGGGAGTCGTCGGAGCCGGTGAGGGTGCGGGTGTCCTCGTCGAAGACGTTGCCCCACTTGGTGGCGAGCACCACGTCGTCCCGGCGCTTGCCGAGCGCGCGGCCGAGGACGCGTTCGCTGTGCCCGGCGCCGTAGGTGTCGGCGGTGTCGAAGAAGGTGACACCCAGGTCGAGGGCGCGCCGGATCGCCCGTACGGACTCCTCGTCGTCGACCTTGCCCCAGCCCAGCGGCTGCCCGCTCGCGTCCTGCCACTCCCCGCCGATGGCCCAGCAGCCGAAGCCGAGAGCGCTCACGTCGATACCACTGCGTCCCAGGGTCCTGCTGTTCGTCTCCATGCCTGCGGACACTAGGAGTTGCAGTGCACACCAAGGCAAGGGTTTTTACGTGGGTCAGGCCTGCCCGGTCTCGAAACGGGCGATCCGGCCGTCCTCGCCGACCGTGAAGGTCCACCGGGTGCGCATCTCGCCCCACGCGTCGTTGGAGTAGCGGGCGACCAGGGCGCGGCCGCCGTTCGACTCGCGGTCGACCTCCATGTGGCCGTGGGAGGAGAAGATCTCCCGGTCGATCCACTCGGCGAGGTCACGGTCGGAGCCGTCGTCCGACATCGTCGCGTCCGGCGTGAGAAGCGCCAGGAAGGCGTCGCGGTCATGGGCGTTGACGGCGCCGACGAAGGCCCGGACGGCCGGATCGCTGAGTTTGGCTGGCTGAATCGTCATGCCGGTCAGACTCACATCGTTGCCCGGGGCCCGCCACCCGAACGGCGGCCTGCGCAGGCCCGCCGCGGGCCGGAGATGCGACGGTGGAGGGACCGTCCGCGCCGTCCGTCCAGGGAGTCACCGTGACCTGTTACGACCGACAAGATCTGGGCCTGCTGCTGCTCCGGCTGGGTGCCGGCGGTGTCCTGGCCGCGCACGGTTCGCAGAAGCTGTTCGGCTGGTTCGGCGGGGGCGGGATCGAGGGCACCGGCGCGGCCATGGAGGCGATGGGCTACTCCCCCGGCAGACAGAGCGCCACGATGGCGGGCCTCGCGGAGGCGGGCGGCGGCGCCCTGCTCGCGCTGGGCCTGGCGACCCCGGCGGCGGGCGCCACGGCGGCCGGTGCGATGGTCGGCGCCGCCACCGTGAGCAGGCCCAACGGCTTCTTCGCGGCGGCCGGCGGCTACGAGTACGCGGCCTCCCTCGCCCTGACCGCGGCCGGCCTCGCGATCACGGGCCCGGGCCGTATCTCCCTGGACCACGCGCTCGGCCACGCGGTGAACCGGGGCTGGATGGTCCCGGCGGCGCTCGCGGTGACCGGGGCGGCGACGGCCGTGGTGGTCGGCCTGCGCAACCGGCGGGTGCGGGAGTCGGCGGAGTTCGGGCAGGAGGCGCTGTTCGACGAGGTGGACGCGGTCTTCGGCAAGTAGGACGCGGTCCGACCGGCCGCCGGGCCGTGGTGGCAGGCTGGGCGCATGAGTGATCAGAAGGACCAGCCCGCCGGGCTCTGGACCGGTATCGAGGACCTCTGGACCTGGGTGGACACCAACCGCCCCCTCGACGGCCGCGAGGGCCTGCTCCTGCGCATCCTGAAGCTGTCCGAGGAGGTCGGCGAGGTCTCCCAGGCGGTGATCGGGGCGACCGGCCAGAACCCGCGCAAGGGCGTCACCCACACCTGGGACGACGTCCAGGCCGAACTCTGCGACGTCGTGATCACCGCGCTGGTGGCGCTCCGCACCCTGACCCCCGACACGCAGGAGGTCTTCACCCGTCACCTGGCCCGGGTCGTGGAACGCTCTCTCGGCCCGTCCGCCGTTGTTCACCCTCAGGACCTGCCCGCGCAGCGCGGAGTTGGTGAGATCCGCTGAGCCTTCTCGTCGACACCGAGCCGACGAAGGGGTCCCAGTGCAGGACTACGCATCTTCCGAGGGAGTTTTCTCCGGCGGAGTCTTCTCCAGCGGGCGCAGGACGGTGGCCGTGGCGGGCACCTGCCTCGCCCTCGCGGCCCTCGGCCTGAACACCCAGGCACACGCGGCGAGTTACGGCACCCCGACCATCTCCCTGTCGGCCGGCTACCTCTCGGGCGCGGTGGGCGGCGTCGGCGATCCGACGGTCCAGGTGACGGTCGCCCAGAGCGGCGCGGACGCCGGCGCGTTGACGGTCGCGGCGAGCAAGAGCAGCAAGACGTCCGTGGCGCCAACGAGTGGGGTGACCGTCACCGGCACCGGCGCCACCCGTCAACTCGCCGTCGCCGCAACCGCGCAGGGCTACACCGACCTGACGGTGAAGGTCACGGGCCTCGGCGGCAGGACAGCCACCAAGACCCTGCACTACGCGGCCTCGGCCTCCGTCCAACAGCCCGCGGACACCCGCTACTTCACCGGCTCCAGCGACGCGTCCGCCGCCGTCGACGTGGGCGGCGGCTATGTCGTCGTGGCGGACGACGAGTCCAACGTCTTCCGCCTGTACGACCGTTCGGCCTCGGGCGCGCCGGTCAGAACCTGGGACTTCAGCGACGACATCGGCGTGGACAAGGAGATCGACATCGAGGGCGCGGCCCGCGTCGGCGACACGATCTACTGGACGGGCTCGCTCGCCAACAACAAGGACGGCGAGTACAAGGCGGCCCGCAACACGGTCTTCACCACCGAGGTGACCGGCAGCGGCGTCAACACGACGCTCTCCTACGGCAGTTCGTACGGCAGGCTGCGCGACGACCTGGTGGCCTGGGACAAGGCGAACGGCGACAGGTACGGCTTCGCGGCGGGCACGGCGGACGGCGAGGTCCCCAAGGAGATCGACGGATTCAACGTGGAGGGCCTGGAGTTCGCGCCGGGCTCGACGACCACGGCGTACCTCGGTTTCCGGGCGCCGCTGGCCCCGGCGGTGGCTGGAGGCAAGGCGCTCCTCGTCCCGGTCACCAACATCGACAAGGTGGTGGCGAACGGCACCGCCGCGTCCTTCGGCACGCCGATCGAGCTGGACCTCGGCGGTCTCTCGGTGCGCGACATCCGCAAGAACGCGGCGAACCAGTACCTGATCGTCGCCGGTTCCTGGGCCGCCGACGACAACTCCGACCCGTACGCCCTCTACTCCTGGACCGGCAGCGCGGCCGACAGGCCGGTCAGGCTGCGCGACCTGCCGACCACGGACCCCGGCGCCTGGGAGGCGGTCGTAGACGTACCGGATCTGACGGCGTCGGGCGCCCGCGCCCAGCTGATCACCGACGACGGCGCGGCCGACCTGTACGGCGACGGCACCGAGGCGAAGGACCTCACGCACCCGGAGTGGCAGAAGTCGCGCTCGACCTGGTTCACGGTCACCGGCTGACGGGCGAAGCCGATGGATGCCGTGCGCCCGGTGGGGAGGCCGGGCGCGCGTCACCCTGGCACCCTGGTTCCCGACAACACCGTCGAGGACGAAAGCCGAGTCATGACCACCGAGAAGCTCACCGTAGGCGTCCTGGGCACCGGCATCATGGGCGCAGCGATGGCCCGCAACCTCGCCCGCGCCGGACACACCGTCCACGCCTGGAACCGCACCCGCGCCAAGGCCGAACCGCTGTCCGCCGACGGCGCGCACGTCACCGACACCGCGTCGGAGGCCGTACGCGACGCGGACGTGATCCTCACCATGCTCTACGACGGCGACGCCGTCCTGGACGTGATGCGCGAGGCCGCGCCCGTCCTGCGCCCCGGCGCCGCGTGGATCCAGTCGACGACCTCGGGCCTCGAATCGGTGGGCGAACTGGCCGCGTTCGCCGGCCGCCACGACCTGCTCTTCTACGACGCCCCCGTGCTCGGCACCCGACAGCCCGCCGAGGCCGGTCAGCTGACGGTCCTCGCGGCGGGACCGGAGTCCGGCCGCGAGACGGTCACCCCGGTCTTCGACGCGGTCGGCGCCCGCACGATGTGGGTCGGCGAGGACGGCGCCGCGGCCACCGCGACCCGCCTGAAGCTGGTCGCCAACAGCTGGGTCCTCGCCGTGACCAACGCGGCGGGCGAGGCCCTGGCCCTCTCCAAGGCCCTGGACGTGAACCCCCAGAGCTTCCTCGACCTCATGGCCGGCGGCCCCCTCGACATGGGCTATCTGCACGCCAAGTCCGCCGCGATCCTCAACAACCAGCTCACTCCGGCGAGTTTCGCGGTCACGACGGCGGAGAAGGACGCCCGGCTGATCGTGCAGGCCGGCGCTGCCCACGGCGTCCGCCTCGACGTGGCGGCGGCGGGCGCGGAACGGTTCGCGCGGGCGGCGGCGCAGGGGCACGGCGACGAGGACATGGCGGCGGCGTACTTCGCGAGCTTCGAGGCCGGGACGGACGGGAAGCCGACCGAGTCGTCCTGATCCGGCCTTGATCTCGTCACAGCCGGGACACAGCGAGAACACAGCGGAAACCGGTCGTACGGCCCGAACTGTCTCCCCCGCCGAAATGCCGGCATGTCCGGTCGCACGAACCGAACTCGGGGGACGTCATGCAGAAGAGCAGCATCCGCAGGGCCGCAATGGCGATGGCCGCGCTGTCGGCGGCATTGGTGGTGACGGCATGTCAGCCGGGCGACACGGACACCGGGTCCGACGTGTCGTCAAACACGCCGACCGCGACCGCCTCCCCCGCCTCCTCCGGGTCCACGGGGACCTCCGGGTCCACCGGGACCACGGGGTCGTCCGGATCCACGGGGACCACAGGGTCATCCGGATCCACGGGGTCCACGGGGTCGTCCGGGCCCGCGGGCACCGCGGTGAAGACGTGCGCGGCGGCCTCGCTCAAGGCGATCGCCTACCAGGCCGCCGACCGGCCGCAGGGCACCGGAACCGGGGCGGCGATCGTCCAGTTCACCAACACCACCGCGAAGTCGTGCGTCCTCAAGGGCCACCCCACAGTCGCCGGCGCCGCGAACGGTTCCCCGGAGCTCAACGTCCCCCTGAAGGTCACGCCCACCGGCTCCGCCTCCCCCGTGAAGCTGTCGCCCGGCGGCCAGGCCTGGCTGAAGCTGACCTTCGTGCAGGTGCAGGGTGAGGGGGACGGCTACTGCGAGTCGGGGTCGGCGCCGGTGATCTACCCGACGATGGTGATCGGGCTGCCCGGCGCCGGGAAACACCAAGTCGCCCTTGAAGACGGGCAGTTCGCGGAGTGCGACGGCACGCTGACCGCGACGGCCGTGACGGCGACGAAGCCCTCCTGACCGTACGACCGCCGGTCGGCCGTACGGCTAGACCGACTGGCGGTCCCCCGACGCCTCCACCGCCAGCCCCCGCATGACGTGTTCCAGGAGGGCGAGCAGGACCGTCTTCACCGACTCCCGGTTGCGGGCGTCGCACAGGACGAGCGGGATGTCGGGGGCGAGGTCGAGGGCGGTGCGGATCTCCTCGGGGTCCTCCTCGCAGATGCCGTTGAAACAGTTGACGCCCACGGCGAAGGGGATGCCGCGGTGCTCGAAGAAGTCGACGGACGGGAAGCAGCTCTCCTGCCGCCGGGTGTCGGCGAGGACGACCGCGCCGAGTGCGCCGCGGGACAGGTCGTCCCACATGAACCAGAACCGGTCCTGTCCCGGAGCGCCGAAGAGATGGACCACCAGGGCCGAACTCGGCGTGATCCGGCCGAAGTCCATGGCGACGGTCGTCGTGGTCTTCTGCTCCACGCCGGCGAGGTTGTCGATGCCGACGCTGGCCCCGGTGATGAGTTCTTCGGTGCGCAAGGGCGTCGTCTCGCTGATCGCGCCGACGAGCGTGGTCTTGCCGACGCCGAAGCCGCCCGCGACGAGGATCTTGGCCGTGGCGGCGTTGGGCGCGACGGTGGTGGCGCGGGAGCAGCTCGCGCGGGGATCGGATTCTGCGAATGCCGTCGATCACTGCCTGGAGGAAACGGGCGTCGGGAGTACCGGCCGCGGTGGGCGGGGAGACGGAGACGAGTTCGTTGTCCAGCAGGTCATCGAGGAGGACCCGGATCACCGCGACGGGCAGATCGAGCCGGGCGGCGACCTCCACGAGCGCCGTCGGGGTACGGCAGAGCGCGAGCAGCCGGTTCTGTTCCGGCTGGAGGCGCTGGTCGCGGGTCGGTGGCCGGACCGTGCTGATCAGGGTGATCAGCTCGATGCCGGAGTGGGCGGTCGGGGTGCGGCCGCCGGTCACCGTGTACGGGCGGACGAGCAGCGCGGGGTCTTCGTCCTCCCACGGATCTTCCTCTGACCAATGTCTCATTCATGCTCACCCGCGAAGGGCACACCGCTGTACTCCGGGAACCGGGGGGCCGCGCTGAGGAACTGCCCCACCTGCCGTACGACCATGGTCATTTCGTAGCCGCCGTTGCCGACGTCGACCTCCGACGTGGCGAGGACGGCGAGCCGGGCGCCGCCGCCGGCCGTGGTGACGAAGAGGAACAGGTCGTCCATCTCGATGACGGTCTGCTGCACCCGGCCGCCGCCGAAGTGGCGGCTGGTGCCGAGCGCGAGCGAGTGAACTCCCGAGGAAACGGCGGCGAGTTGCTCGGCGTCGTCCTGGGCGAGCTTCTCGGAGGAGCCGACGAGGAGTCCGTCCTCCGACAGGACGATGGCGTGCAGGGTCTCGGGGATCCGCTCGATCAGGTTGTCCAGCAGCCAGGCCAGTCCGCCGTGCGTGGTGTTGGGCGCAGTCATGGGTTGTTCCTTGTCGGACGGGGACGGGTGGGCAGCTGACGCCGCTCGGGCGGGGTGGTGGGCCAGGTGGCCGGCGGGAACTCGTCTTGCGGGGGTGCCTGGCGGCCGGGCGCGGAGACTTCCCCGCGCGCCGACGAGGGCCAGGCGGGCATGGGCACTTCCTCCTGGGCGCGGGCCCGGCGGGTGCCCGGCGGGTGCCGTCCCGGAGCGCGGCGAGCATCGAACGCGCCTGCTCCGGCCACCGCTCCGCCTCCCGCCCCGGACCGTGGTCACCCTCGGATTCCACGACCCGGTCCCGCAACTGCGGCGCGAGATTGGCCTGCCGCACCCGCCGCGGCAACCGCCCGGAACCACCCCGGTTCCCGAGCGACGACGCGCCGCCACCGGGACGGGATCCGCCGGTCGACGCACCGCCACCGACCCGGAAACCGGAAGCCGTATCGCCGCCGCGAAGCCCGGCGGACGGCGTCTCGCCGCTGCGGGAACCCGCGTACGGCGGCATCTCCCCGGTACGGGAACCCATGGAGGGCGCATCCCCCACCCGAGAACCCAGGGACCGCATCTAAACACCGGTCACCCGCACCAACTCCACCGACTTCCGGAGCCGTTGGACGGGCACACCGCACTCATCCCCGCCCCGGCTCCTCCAGCAGCGCCAGGCTCTGCGCCCCTAACGACGCCATGCCGTACGTCTCCGCCCCGCGCGCCGCCTCCCGCAGCAGCCGGACCGCGCGCGGCTCGCCGCCCGGGCCGCCCTCCCGGCGCAGTGCGCGGGCCTGGGCCAGGCGGAGGCGGGCGAGTTCGGGCTGTGAGGAGCGGGCCGGGACCGCCGCCTGCCGGAAGTGGTCGAGGGCCCTCTCCGGCTCCCCCGCCGCGAGCGCCAGCAGCCCGCAGGCCCGGGCGGTCGGGCCGACGAGAACGCTGGGCCAGCCGCCCAGGGCGATCTGCTCGCCGTCGTGCGGCGCGAGGCGCGCGCGGAGCCCGGGCACCGCCTGCGCCAACTCGGCCTCGAATCCGCCTTCGAGGTCCAGCGCCGCACAGACCTCCGCCAGCAGCACGAGCGCGGGCACCGCCCAGCCCGACGGCGGGAACCGGTCGACGTCGGCGACGCAGCCGAGGAACAGGTCCGCCCCCTCGGCATGCTGCCCGGTCTCGCACAGGGTGAGGGCCATCCCGGCACGCCAGACGGGGAAGTAGGCATGGCGCTCGACGTCGCCGGCCAGGTCGGAGGTGAGCAGCTCGGCCAGGCGGCCCTGTTGGCGCAGCAGCCAGTAGGCCTGACCGAGCCGGGTCTGTGTCAGGTTGTCCGCCGGTACGGCGTAGTCGGCGCGGAGGAGTTCGATGAACTTCAGGGACTCCACGAAGATCCACTCGGCGGCGGCGTCGAACCGGCCGTGCCACAGGTCGAGCAGGGCGTCGAGGGTGTGCCGCTGCCAGCGGGCCAGGGCGCTCTGGGTGTACGCGGCGTGCTTGCGGTACTGGTGGGCGGTGGCCAGGGCGCTGAAGATCCTGCCGTTGCGCAACTGGTCGATGGCGACGGCCATGAGCGCCTCACCGCGGAAGTACGCCGAGTCGTGCCGGGCCGCGGCCTCGCGCAGCCGCTCGGAGAGGTCCAGTGAATCGGGAGCGCTCATGAAGTCGTAGCGTGCCCACCGGCATTCCGTGAGGACCTCGCAGCGCACCTCGTCGTCGCCGTCCTCGGGTAATCGGCGCAGCGTGTCCTCGGCGAGCCGGGCGCCCTCGGCGGGACCGGCGAGCCCGGCCGCGGTGTCCTGGCTGACCGCCAGGGCCATCTTCTTCGCCAGATGCGCTTCGAGCCGCAGCCGCAGCCCCGCGGCCTCGGGGCCGGCGTCGCCCTCCAGCGCGGACAGGCACCCCTTGATCGACTGGAGCAGCTCACGGTCGACCTGCCCGGGGTCGGACCAGCGGCGGGCCAGCCTGATCACGGCCTCGGCCTGCGCCCGCGGATCCCCGGCGGCGCCGCGATAGGCGGCCGTGTAGTGCCGTTCGGCCTCCCGCATCTCGCCGGCGGCATGGCTGAGATCACCGCGCCGCAGCAGCCGCAGGAACTCGGCCCGTTCCTGGGCCGGGCCCGAACGGCCTTTCTTTCCGGGGGACTTGACCAGTCGGACGGTCTCCCCGCGGACGGTCCCCGGCGGCTCGTCGGTACCGGGTAGTGGTGCCAGGCCGGCCAACGCCCCCTTGGCGCCCAGGACTTCGTCGCACAGCTGGGCCAACTCCAGGGACGCCCTGCGGCGTCCGTTCTCGACGCGACTGAGGAAGCTGCGGCTGCAGTACACCTTGCCTGCCAGTTCACTCAGTGACATACCGGCCGCGATGCGGCGCCGGCGCAACTCCGGGCCGAATCCGTCGTGCTCGATGGCCATCCCCCCAACAACATGCCGGCCGAACGGTGTTGCCAAATACCCGCTGGCAACACCCGACCCCTGCTGACCGGCACGATTACCGACGAAGCTGTCTGTGCCGGGAGCCTACCGGGCACAGGGGCGTGCCCATTGGCGGAACAGGAGCACTGGTCATGCCTTCGAGCGAACCTGTGGCGTCGACGGCCGTCGATATGCCGGAGGCACTCGATCACGGCACACCCACCACTGGTTCCGGCCGGACACCCAAGAGCTGAACGACGACGGGGGGATGGGGGGTCCACGGTCCGGGGCGCGCGGGGGGCGCTCCGGACCCCGGATCCTGTCGTCACCTCAAGGGCCGAGCCGGCCGGTCAGAACCCGGCCGTACGCGCCGCCGCGTATACCTCGGCGGAGACGTCCTTCAGTTCCTGCGCGTCCCGCGCGGCCCACGAGAGGTCGACCAGGAACTCGTCGAGGCCGATCCCGTCGTACGCCATC
This sequence comes from Streptomyces sp. NPDC050549, assembly GCF_040655035.1. NCBI lineage: Bacteria > Bacillati > Actinomycetota > Actinomycetes > Kitasatosporales > Streptomycetaceae > Streptomyces > Streptomyces sp. NPDC050549. The sequence goes on along the minus strand of NZ_JBFAJD010000028.1, from coordinate 4,164 downwards.
AGGTCGCTGACGATCTGCTCGACGTCGCCCTGGAAGGGGCGGCGGTCCGGTCCCTCGTACCGCTTGGCGGTGTAGTCGGGGTTGACACGAACCACCGTCCGCAGCGGGCGGGTTCGGCCCCGCTCGGCGGCGAGATCCTGCAACTGGCGCCAGCTCGCGGCCACTTGCTCGGGTCCGTCGGCGTACGGCAGCCAGCCGTCGGCCTGGTCGACGAGCCGGCGCATGGCCCGTGGGGAGTTGGCGGGCACGAGGATCGGGATCGGGCGGGCCGGTTTCGGTCCGACCACCAAGTTCGCGAAGAGCCACCAGGACGTCCTGCAGGTACTGACGCCGCACGTCCCCGGAGTCGACGAGGAAGAGGTCAGCTGACGGACACTCGGGCGCAACCTTCCGGTGATCTGGCGTGTCCACGTAGTGTGCTGACGATACGTAGAAGCAGACCATGGCGGACAGTGGCGGCCGCCGCCTTCGCGGCCGCCACTGTGGCGATCGCGACTCCGGCCGCCCACGCCGCCGGAACGACGCTCGTCCTGGACAGTCAGGAGAACTACTACCTCCCCACCGCGGGCGAGGGCCCGAACCTGGGCCTCGGTATCAGCGCCTCGGGCGGGGACGCCCATGACGTCTCGGTCGCGGTCGACGCCTCGTCCCTCGCCGGGAAGGCGACGATGGTGGTCACGGGAGACTGCGTGAGCACCGGCACCCTGAAGGTGAGGTGCGACGTGGGCCCGCTGTCGGGCGGCGAGTCGATCGACCCGTTCTTCCTGAAGCCCACTGCGGCCGCCAAGGCGGGCGACACCGGTGCCATCACCTACACCGCCACCGCCTCCGACGCGGCCACCGTGACGGGGAAGACGGACGTCCTGGTCGGCGGGCCCAAGCTCGTCTCCCGGTCCTACCCGGCGCTGAAGGGCATCGCGCCCGGCGCCGTCTTCGAGCGCACCCCGGCCTTCACCAACACCGGCACAGCCCCCGCCGACAAGGGCGTCATGCTGCTGGTGCAGGACTCGGAAGGCGTCTCTCTCGCCCGTGACCACTCCAACTGTCACTACTCGGACCAGTCCGACGTCGGCGCCTGGTGCCGGTTCGACACCCCGGTCGCGCCCGGCGCGGCCTACAAGACGGACGCGCCACTGCGCTACACCGCCTCCAAGGACACGATGTACGGCTACAACACGTACGTCGTGTGGCCGGTCGGCGGCACCGCGCCCGACTCCTTCCGCCCGTCCGACTTCCCCGGCACCGGCACCGGCGCGCCGCTGGGCCTGAAGTCCCTCGCCTCCGGCTCCGGATTCACCGGCTCCGGGTACGGCACCTTCGCCACCACCCAGCACGCCGACTACCAGGCGCTCGGTGACACGGTCGAGGGCAAGGTCGGCAAGACGGTGAGCATCACCGTGGGCGTACGGAACAACGGGCCGGGCCTGATGAACTTCCGGTGGATGGACGCCGACAACTCCGGCACGTTCGTGGTGACCCCGCCCGCCGGCACCACCATCACCGGCGCCCCCGGCCCCGGGGAGCAGGGCGACCCCGGACCCAAGTGGAACTGCACACCGCGCAAGGCCGGCGCGAAGAGCTACACCTGCGACATCGCCAGCACGGACTTCAAGCCGGGCGACTCCGTGACCCAGGAGTTCACGGTACGGATCGACCGGGTCGTCCCCGGCGCACGGGGCAGCGTACGGGCGGTGGAGAACCCCGAGTACCCCAACCGTGACGACGACACGGCGAACAACACCGCGGTGATCACGGTGAAGGCCACCGGCTCGGCGACCTCCAGCCCCTCGCCCAGCACCTCCGCGTCCCCGTCGGCCGCCGCCACCGCCACCACGAGCCCGTCCGGCTCCGGGGCGGGAACCAGCAACGGCACGACGACCGGCGGCGGGCTCGCCGCCACGGGCACGGACGGAGCCCTGCTGCGGGCGGGCACCGCCGTCCTGCTGGTCGCGGGCGGCGCGCTGGTGTTCCTGGCGGCACGGAGGTCACGGCTGCGGGGCGGCCGCTGACACCGCCGCCCCGGCGCGGCAGGGCGTCGACGGCCGATGAGGCGCCCCCGACGCCGGGGACCGGGGCACGGAAAACGTGCCGGTGCGTCGGCCGACCCGAGGTGGCGCCTCGGGTCGGCCCGCCCGCCCGGGTGGCCCGCGCTTGACCTTGACACGACGTCATCGTTTCCACTCGGTTCATGCGAATCAGCGAAGTCGCCACCCCGGTCGGGGTCACCGCGCGGGCCGTGCGGACTACCACCATCCGGGGCTGTTGCCCGAACTGGGTCTGGGACTCGAAGGAGTACGGGATGCCCTCGCGGACACCGCGAGTCGCGACCTGACGGAGATCTTGCAGGGACTGGACGCTGCCCCGGCACGGCAGGAGGCCGTGACCCGGCGCTGGCGGACGCGACTGGCCCCACTCCTGGTCCAGGTCCCCTTCCAGCCCGGATCGCTGTCCCCTTACGTTACGTGCCGGGGTCGCCCGAACTCGCCGACCTGCTGGCGGTTCTCGGGGCCGTCGACGACTCACCGACGGCCGCCAAGGACCGAGCGCACCCGGCCTTCCTCAACGCCACAGGACCCCCGGAGACGAGGGTCGCGCTGACGGCGACACGGCACGGCATGCGACGGCAGGCCGGAGAGGTCCACGGCCTGCTGAACGGCCGCGACGACCGGCAGCCGGACGACCCGCAGGTGGCCCGGGCCGCCGCGCTGGAGGCCCTTCTACCCGATGCCCTGGCGACGCAGGTCCCCGGCACGGGCGCCCGCTGCCCGGCCGACATCCCCTCCGCGGACCTGGCCCCGGCCCAGGCGGCAGCCGTGCGGCGCGCACTCGAACTCGTCAGGCAACGGCAGGAGGAATCGCCATGACCCTCACCCCTCCGGCTGCCCAGCCACCACCCACCGCTCCCAGGCACGCCTCCTCATCCGTGCTGCGGTTTCTCGCGCACGAGCACCGGATCATGGAGAGCCTGATCCGGTGGGCCACCCGCCGGCCACACGGCACCAAGGGGGTGGACGGGGTCTTCACCCACGGCAGGGACCAGGCGGGCATGATGTACGGCCTCACGTTCGCGTGTGTGATCGAGACCGTCGCCCTCTCCTTCCTGCTCGCCCGCTGGCCCGTCGTCCACACCGCCCTCCTGGTCGTCGACGTCTACACCGTCCTGTTCGTCCTCTGACTGCACGCCGCCTCCCGCACCCGGCCGCACACTCTCGCCGGCCGCACCCTGCGTATCCAGCAGGCCGCCGGCGTCGCCCTCCGCCTTCGGCTCGACCAGATCGCGTCCGTCCGGCGCGAGGCACGTTTCACCCACGAGAAGAATGACCGCGAGCTGAACCTCCCCATCGGCTCGCAGACTTCCCTCACCCTCGAACTCACCGAGCCGGTCGACGCACCGACGTTCCTCGGCACACCCCGCCTCGTCACCCGGATCAGGCTGCACGCAGACGCCCCGAAGACCCTCTACGACGCCATCACCCGAGCCCGGACGACGCCCGACCCCACCCTGGAAACGGGGCCCCACAGGCCAAGAGCTCGTAACCACCCACGCCGGACACGACGTCGCGCCGGCGTACTAGCTAGACGCCGCCGGGCGGGACCTCCGGGAAGATCTCGCGATGGACCGGGCCATGGTGGACGGGCCAAGGTGGACGGGCCGAGAGGCTGGTGGCCTCCGTCGAGGGCGCCCCCGCCGACCCCGAGCAGCAGTCGGCCTGGGAATCCCCTCGCCGCGCTCAGCCCACCCGAAAGGCAGCCGCCGAACTCCTGGCCGACGACGCGTACGGGCTGCGCGCGCTCCTGCGCGGCTCCGGACTGCCCATCGTCCCGCACCTCCTCGCCCGCGCACTTCCACGGGAACTCCCGGGGAACCCGCAGGTGGAAGCGGGAAGCCCCCGGGCGCAGGAAAGGCCCCGACCGGCCTATGAAACCAGGTCAGCGACGCAGCGCACCTTCGGTGCGCGCCGGGGGCGTGGTAAATCCTGTGGTGCGCGCCGAAGGTGCTTCTGTCTGCCCTGACGGGGGCTGATGTCGGTCCGGGACGCTGGTGAGGTTCGTTCCGGCCGAAACCGATAGCTCTGTGATGCCGGTGAGCTCGCAGGTCAGCGTGGTACTGGGGGCCGTCCACGGGAACCGTGGAGTGTTGCTCTGAGCACGTGCGTCAGAATT
>NZ_JBFAJD010000027.1:0-133713 GCF_040655035.1 Streptomyces sp. NPDC050549 | reverse complement strand
TCGGCCGCAGCAGGCTCTCGGCGCCGTAGACGCCGTAGACGTCGAACCCCTGCCCCAGGGCGTTCGCCTGGGACAGGAACGGCAGATCCTGGACGATCGGTTCAGTGGTCACGAATTCCCCCGGAATGAGGCGCGCGGACGGCACGGGATCTGCCCGCACCGGCCCTTGGCGCGCGGCGGCTTGTGGCCGCCAGGGGAAGGAGCCGCCGCCAATCCCGCTGATACAGCCGGCTTCGGGAAAGACCGCCGGCCGCCCGGCCACACGGACGCCGGCGACAGCCCCGTGAGTGCTGCGCCCACCTGGGGAGATGACTCGGGCAGAGGGCGTCCCCGTCCCGTGCCGACTACGGCAGATGACCGGCCGCAGACGCACCCGGGGTTACGCACCAGATACGTCCACGACACCGGCTACGGCAGGACAAACAGGCCCATCCCACGTATGCACGCGGCCGAGGATCAGGTCATGACCAAGCATGCGCCTGGCCACGTCCGCGCCGGCTTCGTGCACGCATCGCAGGCACCCCGAGGGCGGACGGCCAACGAGCTGCCGCCCCTTCGGCGTTGCGCACACTCGGCGCCGGGAGACAGACCCGCAGCCGGACTCCGCAGCCGGATGCAAGAATGCGCCCCTTGGATGAAGAGCGTGTCGGCTCACGGCGGAGCACGAACGCCACCGGGACGGGGGCCCTATGAGTCTGGCCATGTGCCCACTGTGCAGCGAAGACGAGGACATCGAGGTGGTCCGTTCCCTCGACGACGGACGCCGGGTGGTGAGGCACCGGTGCGGCTACGAATGGGAACACGGGGAGCCCGCTTCGCCGCAGAAGCGGCTGTCCCATTCCTTCGACGACCTCAAGACCCGCTTCCCGAAACCCGAGGATGTCGAAGGCGAGCGGCCGAAGCGTGCCACCCGGCTCAAGGCGCAGTTCCTCGCCACCAGGCCCGGCTTCGAACCCGAGGTCGCGACCTACTGGGCGAAGTACCAGAAGATCTTCTCCCCGGACGGGCTGCGGACATGCGACACCAGGGCCCTCAAGGACTTCGCCAACTCCGACATCGGAGCCCATCCCGGTAACCAGGCCACCTTCAACTCCGCCTGGAACGCCATGGGTGACGCGGCGGCCGGCGAGTCGACCCGTCAGACCATCGAGTACCTCCTGCACGGCCCCGCCGAGATACCGCTCGCGGACCGGCTCCAGCACCTGCTGACGGGTGCGAAGCCGTTCGCCATGACCGGTTTCAAGGAAGCTCTCCTCACACGGGTTCTCTGCGTGGTGCAGCCCGATCGCTTCCTGTCGATCCTCAAGTACACGACAGATGCGGGCGGCAAGCGCGAGATCGCGCGGCTGGTCTACGGGCTGGAGCTACCGGCGCCCGAGACGGTGAACTGGACTCTCGGACGGCTCATCCTGTGGAGCAACGACCTCCTGCACACCCTGGTCGGTGACGGCTTCGCCAACCAGCAGCACGCCGCCGCGTTCCTGTGGTGGGCCAAGGACCAACACAGCGAGCTTCGGTGAGCGTGCCACAACGGCAACGCGCCTGGCGCTGCGCGTTCGCCCAGCGTGATCCTTCTGGGATGTCCGCGTAGTCATCCAGCGCGAGTTGACAGAGGGCGGACGCACGCCGCCGCCCTCTTCCTCTCTTCCCGCAGTCGCCGAGGTTGACGATTACGGATCCCGTCACGGCCGGGGAGAGGGCGGCCCGATGCGTCACGCGGTGGTCAGTCAGCAGCGGGCGCAGACCGCCCGTCCGCCAGGACGTGACCACCCTGTTTCCCGCCCGGCGTCCAGCCGCCGCGGCTCCTGCGGCGACAGCGCTTCCGACCAGGAGCGATGCCATGACGTCGTGAGGGTAGTGCGCCCCCAGGTACACGCGGCTGAAGCCTTCCAACAGCGCGAAGACCGCGGCGATCGCGGCGAGTCGGCGGTCAACGAAGAGGAGCGCGGCGGCGGTCGCCGCCGCGACCGTGGAGTGCCCGCTGGGGCAGGCGTAGTCGCTCGGTGCCGGGCACGCCTCGACGATGTAGGCGTGCGGGAGCGACCGGCAGGGCCGAAGCCCTGTTGTTTGACCAGGGAGTCGGCGTCGGCCTTGACGACGTACACCTCCCAGGGTTCCTGGCCGGGGCCGTGGGTCAGACCTTGTCCTGGAGGGCGTAGCAGCAGATGGTGTCGTTCTCCACATGGGTGGCCGGGCCGGCCTCGCGCAGGCAGGTGGTGGCGGCATGGACGGCTTCGGTCGTTCCGACCGCGACGCCGAGGTGATCCATACGGGTCGCTTCGCCTGCGATGCCTTCGATCAGCACGAGCTTGAGCGGGGGCTCGGTGATGGCGAAGTTGGCGGAGCCGTCACGGAGCTTGGGCCGGCTCGGTACCGAAGAGTTTCGTGTAGAAGGCGACGGACTCGGCGAGGTCGGGGACGCGGAGCGCGAGCTGTACGCGGGACGTCTCGGCGAACCTCCTGGGGTGGGCGGGGAGTTCAGCAGCCGTCGGAAGTGATGGCAGAGGCGCCGATGCCGATCTGGAGGGTGGCGGGGGCGACGCAGCAGGCACCGGGCTGCTCGGCGTTCGCCGGTTCGTCGAAGAGACCCGCGCCGCCGCAGACCCCGGTCTCCGGCAGGGTGAGCTCGACCCGCTCGGCGGCCTCCTGGTCGCCGGCAATCGCCGCGGTGATCGAGCGGACCTGCTCGTAGCCGGTCATGGCGAGGAAGGTCGGTGCGCGGCCGTAGGACTTCATGCCGACCAGGTAGATGCCCTGTTCGGGGTGGGAGAGCTCATTGACGCCGTGCGGGTAGACCGTGCCGCACGAGTGGACGTTAGGGTCGATCAGCGGGGCGAGTGCGGTCGGGGCCTGGAGGCGCTCGTCGAGACCGAGCCGGACCTCGGACAGGAAGGACAGGTCGGGGCGGAGGCCGGTCAGGACGATGATCTCGTCGACCGGATCGAGGCGGCGGCCGTCTTCCGCGACGAGGACGAGCCGGTCACCGTCCCGTTCCACAGCCTCGGTGCGGAAGCCGGTGACCGCGCTCGCGCGGCCGGCCTCGACAGCGGCCTTCGCGCGCAGACCCAGAGCCCCGCGCGCGGGCAGCTGGTCGGCTTCGCCGCCGCCATAGGTGTTCGCGCCGATGCCTTGGCGCAGGACCCACACCGCGTGCGCCCCGCTCCCTTCCTCTTTCCCGGCCAGGTCGGCGAGGAAGGCGAGGGCGGTGAAAGCGGAGGCGCCGGAGCCGACGACAGCAATGCGCTTGCCCGCGTAACGGAGGCGTACCGTGGGGTCCTTCAGGTCCGGGACGCGGTAGGAGATGCGGTCGGCGGCGGCCTTCTCGCCGAGGGCGGGCAGGCCGTCCGCGCCGACGGGGCTCGGGGTGGACCACGTTCCGGAGGCGTCGATGACGGCGCGGGCGGCGATCCGTTCCTCGGCACCGTCGGCGGACCGGACGTGCACCGTGAACGGAAGCGCGGCGCGGCCCGCGTCGACGATGCGGTCACGACCCGCTCGGGCGACGCCGGTCACCGTGGCGCCGTAGCGGACCTTGCCGCCCAGGGCGTCGGCGAGCGGCTGGAGGTAGCGCTCGGCCCAGTCGCCGCCGGTCGGGTAGGCCGAGCCGTCGGGGCGGACCCAGCCGGCCGGGGCGAGCAGCTTCTCGGCGGCCGGGGCGATGACCTCTCCCCAAGTGGAGAACAGCCTCACGTGCGACCACTCGCGTACGGCGCTGCCCGCGGCGGAGCCGGCTTCCAGGACGAGCGGCTCGATGCCGCGCTCAATGAGGTGGGCTGCGGCGGCCAGGCCGATCGGCCCGGCTCCGATGACCACGACGGGCAGCTGGTCGGTGGTGGACACGCTCACTGGGTTCCCCTTTGCTTCGACATCCGTCGATGGCTTGCGCGGCCAGAATGACACCTGACTCGACAAGCGTCGACATAGACATTCATCGAACCTGAAGGGCCTGCAGAGCGGTCAACGTCACAGTTGCCAGGGTCGGCGAGTCGGAGCCGGCCGCCGCACACTTCCTTCGCCCGATGGGACGAGAGCCGGAGGCGTCGTAGCGGGCGGACGGGTCACGGCCGCCCGCCGCGACGATCCGACACCGTTCTCTTCGGGCCTCGCACAGTCACCCACCCTCGAGGCTCTACACCCCTCACCCCGCTGGTTCGACGTGTGTCAACATAGACGTATGTCGAATGCCAAGGTGCTGCCGCTGCTGGAACCCGCCCCCGGCGAGACTGCGGCGCCGTGCTGCCCGCCGCTCACCGAGCGCCCGTTCACCGCGAAGGAGGCGGAGAGGGCTTCGCGGATGTTCAAGGCGCTTGGCGATCCGGTGCGGTTGCGGCTGTTCTCCGCGGTGGCCTCGCACGAGGGCGGCGAGGCGTGTGTGTGCGACATCTCCGACGTGGGCGTGTCCCAGCCGACCGTGTCCCACCACCTGAAGAAGCTCAAGGAGGCCGGGCTCCTCACCTCCGAGCGCCGCGGCACCTGGGTCTACTACCGCGTCGAGCCGTCCGTGCTGGCCACCATGGGCAGACTGCTGGCCATCCCGCCGGCCGCGGTCCGATGAGGATCAGGGTCGTTGCGCGCCGCCGTAGTCCTGCGATCAGCCGACCTGGAAACGGCCGAAGGCCCCGCTGCCTTCCGCGTCAGGGGTGCCGAGCGGGGAGCATGAGAACGGAGTGGCCCGGCGCCGCGGGCTGAGCCGACGGGAGACGGGAGACGTAGCCCATGAGCGCTCGGGCCCGTCGGTATGCGTCCGGGGGGCGCCGCCGTGGCCCTGCACGACGCCGGCATGCGGGTCCTGCTCGTCAGCACCGCCCCGTCGTCCGACCTGGGTGATCTGCCCGGTACTGCCGTCGGCCCGGTTCCGGGCGCGGTGCAGGACCTGCGTCGGGCAGGCCCTGCTCGGAGAGTTCGGCGTGGACGAGACAGACGGCGGCTCCGCACTGAGCGCAGACGCCGACTGCGGCGACCCGCACCCCGAGGCCGGAGCAGTCCATGCAGTGCGTCAGCCCTCCTGCGGTGCGAGCGTGAGCTGCTGGGCCGTGCTGAACTTCCGCCGCCAGGCCAGGGAGACGTACACGAGGGCGACCAGGACGGGGACCTCGATCAGCGGGCCGACGACGCCGGACAGTGCCTGGCCGGAGGTGACGCCGAAGGTGGCGATGGCGACCGCGATGGCGAGCTCGAAGTTGTTGCCGGCCGCGGTGAAAGCGAGGGTCGCCGTGCGGTCGTAGGCCAGGCCGATGACCTTGCCGAGGGCGAAGGTGCCGAACCACATCACCGCGAAGTACACCAGCAGCGGCAGCGCGATGCGGGCCACGTCCAGCGGCTGCGAGGTGATCGTCTTCCCCTGCAGGGCGAAGAGGATGACGATCGTGAAGAGCAGGCCGTACAGCGCCCACGGGCCGATCTTCGGCAGGAAGCCCGTCTCGTACCTCTCGCGGCCGAGCTTCTTCTCGCCGATGCGGCGGGTGAGGAAGCCGCCCAGCAGCGGGATGCCGAGGAAGATGACGACGTTCAGGGCGATCTTCCACATCGAGATGTCCAGGTGCTGCCCGTCGCCCAGGCCCAGCCAGCCGGGCAGCAGGTCGAGGTAGAACCAGCCCAGCAGCCCGAACGCCAGTACCTGGAAGACCGAGTTGAGGGCGACCAGGACGGCGGCTGCCTCGCGGTCACCGCAGGCCAGGTCGTTCCAGATGATGACCATGGCGATGCAGCGGGCGAGCCCGACGATGATCAGCCCGGTGCGGTACTCCGGCAGGTCCGGCAGGAAGATCCAGGCCAGCGCGAACATCACCGCCGGGCCGACGAGCCAGTTGATGACCAGCGACGAGACCATGAGCCTGCGGTCGCCGGTGACGGCGTCGAGCTTGTCGTAGCGGACCTTGGCCAGCACCGGGTACATCATGATCAGCAGGCCGACGGCGATCGGCAGGGAGATGCCGCCGATCTCGACCTTGGCGAGGGCGTCGTTCAGGCCGGGGATGGCCCGGCCGAGGCCGAGGCCGACGGCCATGGCGGCCAGGATCCAGACGGCGAGGAAACGGTCGAGCGTCGACAGCTTCGCGACGACCGAGGGTTCCTCAGCGGTCGCGGATGCTTCGGTGCGGGTCACGGGCAGGCCCTCTTGTTCTCGGCGGCATTGCGAGCGGACTCGGCCAGGTCGGCGAACTGGCCGGCGAGCTGGGTGAGGACGTCAGGGCGCAGCTTGTAGTACGTGTACCTGCCGCACGGCTCCGTCTCTACGACACCGGCCTCGCGCAGCACTCTCAGGTGGTTGGAGAGGTTGGTCTGCTTCGCACCGGTCTCCTCGATGAGGTGAGTGCTGCAGAGCGTCTCCCGGGCGAGCAGGGTGACGATCCGGAGGCGGAGCGGGTCCGCGAGAACCCGCATCAGATCAGTGTCGACTGACGTCATCATGGACTGATACTGTCACATCATCCCGAGCTGATACCAGTTGGGGCTGATCTATGGGATCCGCATCCCCACGCCCGTGGGGGGATTACCGACCCGAAGGGGATTTCCGTGACCGCGTCCCCACCCCCTGTCCTGCCCGACGAACGCCTCGCGTCCGGCATCGCCCGCCTCGCCCTGCGCTACCGCGGGCGTTTCTCGCCCGAGACCATCCAGCGCCTGGTCATCGACTCCTACGAGCACCTCGCCGAGCACGCCCGCATCCGTACCCACCTGGTCGTGCTGGCCGAACACTTGGCCACCGAACGGCTCGACGCGCTCGCCCACATCGAGGGCGCACCGGGCAGCAGCCTGCCGCGCGTGCTGTTCGTCTGCAGCCACAACGCAGGACGCTCCCAGATGGCCGCCGCCCTGCTCACACACCGCGCGGGCGGGCACGTGGTCGCCTCCTCGGCAGGCACGCAACCGGCCGCCGAGGTCGAGCCGGCCGTCGCGCAGGTGCTGACCGAAGCCGGGGTCGACTTCACGGACGCGTTCCCCAAGCCGCTGACCGACGAGATTGTGCAGGCCGCGGACATCGTCGTCACCATGGGCTGCGGGGATGCTTGCCCCGTACTTCCGGGCCGTCGATATCTGGACTGGCCGGTCACCGACCCCGAGGGTGCCCCGCTCGTCGTCGTGCGCGGCATCCGCGACGAGATCGACGGCCGCATCACCGAGTTGCTCGCCTCGCTGCCGAGCAGCTGAACCCGACTCCCGCACCACCCTCCTGATCTACTGACGAAGGAAGAACCGATGTCCTCCAGCCCGCTTGCCTCCGTGCTGTTCGTCTGCGTCCACAACGCCGGGCGCTCGCAGATGGCCGCCGGATTCCTCACCCACCTCGCGGGCGACCGGATCGAGGTCCGCTCCGCCGGCTCCATCCCGGGCGACCAGGTCAACCCCTCCGCGATCGAGGCCATGAAGGAGGTCGGCATCGACATCGCCGACGCCAAGCCGAAGATCCTCACCACCGAGGCCGTCCAGGCGTCCGACTACGTCATCACCATGGGCTGCGGCGACGCTTGCCCGATCTTTCCCGGCAAGAAGTACCTCGACTGGGCCCTGGAGGACCCGGCGGGCAAGGGCGTGGAGGCCGTCCGCCCGATCCGGGACGAGATCAGGACCCGTATCGAGGCCCTGATCGCCGAGATCGACGCCCAGCAGGAGGCGTGACCTCCGTGACGGATAACGGGATACGCGAGGTCGTCGTCATCGGCTCCGGCCCCGCGGGATACACCGCCGCCCTCTACGCGGCCCGCGCCGAGCTCAAGCCGCTCGTCTTCGGCGGCGCGATCTTCGTCGGCGGGGCGCTCACCACGACCACCGAGGTCGAGATTTCCCCGGCTTCCCCGAGGGCGTCGACGGCCCGGACTTGATGGCGAACATGCGCGCCCAGGCCGAGACGTTCGGCGCGGAGATGGTCGACGACGACATCGTCGGAGTCGACCTCACCGGGGACGTCAAGACCGTCACCGACACCGCGGGCACCGTGCACCTCGCGAAGACGGTGATCGTGGCGACCGGCTCCGGCTACCGCAAGCTCGGTCTTCCCAAGGAGGAGGAGCTGTCCGGCCGGGGCGTGTCCTGGTGCGCCACCTGCGACGGCTTCTTCTTCCGCGACCGCGACATCGTCGTGGTCGGCGGTGGCGACACCGCCATGGAGGAGGCCACGTTCCTCACCCGCTTCGCCAAGTCCGTGACCGTCGTGCACCGGCGCTCCGCCCTGCGCGCTTCCCAGGTCATGCAGAACCGCGCCTTCGCCGACGACAAGATTTCCTTCGCCTTCGACAGCGAGATCGCGGAGATCAAGGAAGCGGACGGCAAGCTGGCCGGGCTCGTGCTGCGCGACGTCTTCACCGGCAAGACCCGCGATCTGGACGTCACCGGCCTGTTCATCGCGATCGGCCGCGACCCCCGTACCGAACTCTTCGCGGGTCAGCTGGAGTTGGACGACGCGGGCTATCTGAAGGTGCACTCGCCCTCGACCCGTACGAACATCCCGGGCGTCTTCGCCGCCGGCGACGTCGTCGACCACACCTACCGCCAGGCCATCACCGCCGCCGCCAGCGGCTGCCAGGCCGCCCTCGACGCCGAGCGGTACCTCGCAGCCCTGGGGGACACCGGTACGGGAGAGACCCCAACTGAGGGCGCGCCGGTCGCGGCCGCCGTCTGACGCCCCACCGGAGGGTGCGGCCACCCGGTGCGGCCGGCGCCGCCAACCGGCCCCCTCCGGAGGCGATCGCCGCCGAGCACGGCGACAGCGTCTGCGGGGACGGCGAGTTCGTGCAGACCGTCGTGCGCGCCAACCTCAAGGCCGTCCCCGGAGCGCGAGCTCGCCGACCAACTCGCCTGTTGTCATGACGGTGGGGGCCCAGCGCCCCCATCGTGCCCGTGCTTTTCTGCTCCCAGGGAGGTATCCCGGCGGACGGCCGGGAAATGAACGTCGGCGACGCTCCACGGCCCCGTGAGCCGACTCCCCCGGGACGCGGTCATCGTGACGGTGGCCGGCACATACTCGAACTCTTCCATCTGCGGCATCTCGTACGCAGCCGTCCCACACACCTCAATGGGCCATACGGCCAAAGGAACTTGGGGCCGGACGGCCCCGCCCCAGGGCCCTGCGCCTCTCCCGCAGCACCCCGGGCCGACGGAGCATCGAAGTGTCACTTCAACGTTCGTTGAAGTGACACCGGAGGTGTCCGATGGACGGTGCCGCGCTCGCCATGGTGGGCGGACTGCTCGTGCTGTCCGTGGTGTCCGGGATGCTCGGTCTGGGCGTCGCGTTCGCCGCGGTGCCGTTCCTGGCGATGTTCATGTCAAACCTGGTGGACCAGGTGCAGCCGCTGAGCCTGCTGCTCAACGGCATCACCGCACTGTTCGCCGCGTTCGGTTTCGCCCGCAGCGGCCTGATCGACTGGCACCGCGCGCTCGGCCTGGCCGCGGTCACCACCGCCTTCGCCCCGCTCGCGCACGTGATCGAGCCCGGGGCGATCTGGGCGGTCTATCTGGCCGGCGTCGGCTACCTCGCCTACCGCCTCTTCCGCCCGGTCAAGGAGCGTCCCGGCTGGGAGAACTACCGTGCTGTGCTGGCCTGGGCGGTCCCCATCTCGGTGCTCTCCGGCCTGCTCGGCGTCGGCCCCGGCTTTCTGCTCATGCCGACCCTGATCCTGGCCGGCTTCGAGACCAAGAAGGCCGCCGCGATCAACGCGGTCGCCGTCACGCCACCGTCGTTCTCCGCCCTGCTTCCGCACCTGTCCACCGCCCAGTGGGACGGCGGCCTCACCCTCGCCCTGCTCGCGGTCGGCGCCGTCGGCGCCTTCGCCGGAGCCCGGCTGACCAGCCTCTATGTGCCCGGGCAGCGCATCAAGCAGCTGTTCGGCGTGCTCATCGTCGTCATGACCGCCTACAAGATCATCACGCTGCTGGTGTGAACCACTGAACCATTCGCAGCACCGCTTACAACCGGAAAGGACGTGGGGCCGTGCCCAAGACGGTGATCCACATCTTCCATGCCGACCAGGACTCCCTGGCCACCGGAGCCCACGTGGCCGAACGCGTCCGTCAGGTCGCCGCCGACCGCGGCATCCAGCTGGAGGTCTACCTGTTCGGCCCCGCCGAACACGCCCTGCTCGACGCCGCCAACACCGACTTCAACAGCCAGATCGACGCCCTCATCGAGCACGGCGTCCCGGTCAGGACTTGCCTGAACATCGCCGCCGCGGCCGGCGCCGCCGACCAGCTGGCCCAGCGCGGCATCCAACTCGAATTCGCCCGCGACGCCTTCGCCCGCTACGGACAGGAAGCCGCCGCAGTCATCTCGTTCTGACCCCCGCACCCGCCGCCGCACAAACCGCGCGGCGACGCCAACTGAATACCGGAGAAGGAAAGAAGGGGTAACCGTGAATTGCTACGACTGCCACCAGGAAGGAAGGACGGTCCCGGCGACGGCCGTGTGCCGCCACTGCGGCGCCGCCGTGTGCACCGAGCACGCCCACGTCACCGCCGACCTCGTCTACCACATGGTCGGCATGGGCCCCTCGGTCCGGCCGCTGGCCGCGCGCCGTATCACCTGCACAACCTGCTACGACGCCGAACACAGCGGCAACCCCACCACGACCACCGTCCCGCGTCCCCGCCGCCACCTCACCGACCTGATCGGAGGACGGCGATGACCACCACGCCGCAAGCCCGCACCAGCTACCGGGTGCGGGCCCGCACCACTCCGGACGGCCCGGCCCGCATCGAGGCAGCCGACCGGACCATCCCCGTCGACGCCGCCTGGGACAAGCCCCCGTCCGGGCAACCCGGCCCCGCCGAACTGCTCGCCGCATCCCTCGCCGCCTGCCTGCTGAAGAACCTCAACCGCTCCAGCAAGCTCCTGCCGTTCCGCTACACCAGCGCCGAGGTCGACGTCGTCGCCAGGCGCCAGGACAACCCGCCGAAGTTCACCCACTTCACCTACGAACTGCGCCTGGTCACCGACGAACCCCAGCGCCGCATCGACCTGCTCCACCACAACCTGCGCCGCTACGGCACCGTCTACAACACCCTCGCCGCCACCTGCGACATCCACGGCCGCATCGTGACCACCCCGCCCCCGCCGGAGCCGTCATGACCCCCACAACCACCGACGCACCGGACTGCACCAAGGCCGCAGCCCTCCTGCACGCGGTCGCCGACCCGGCCCGCCTGGCCGTGATACGCCGCCTGGCCGACTCCCCGGCCTGCGTCTGCGACCTGCAGGAACAGGTGCCGATCGCGCTCAACCTCCTCAGCTACCACCTGAAGATCCTCCGCGCGGCGGACCTGGTTACCTGCAGCCGCCGGGGCCGCTGGATCGACTACGCCCTGGCCCCCGACGCCCTCGCACGGCTCCACGCCACCCTCCCCGCCACACCAACCCACCCCGCCGGGGCCAGTGAGGCCGCCACCCCACAGCAGTACACGGCGGCCTGCTCGCCCCAGTGCGCTGATCAGATCCAGTGACCAGGGAAAGGGTCGGCAACCACGGCCTGTCGGCCTTCACCCCGCACCTTCCCGGCGCTCACCCCTGCCTCTACGAATTCGGCGACGCCTCGGACGATGCGTTCCCACGCCCCTCACCGTGGCGTCATACGCGCCGCAGCCACCGGTCGAGGTACACGCTCAGCCCGTCCACATCGGCGCCGCGCGAGACATGACCGAGGTAGCCGTCGGGGCGTACGAGCCCGTGAGCAACGCCCGGCCAGGGACTCTGCTCGCCGAGTCGGTGAACGGTGAGTACATCGGCCCGGCCTGCCAGGACCGGGGCGAGCCGCCCGTCGGACCAGAGGTGCGGCGGCCCGGCCAGCAGCAGGTGCCAGCCCGGCCCCGCAGTCCCTGCCTGGAGCCCGCGCGGCAGGTCGGGCAGCCGGTCACCGGCACATGGACCGCGTCCCGGGGGCCGCGAGCCCGAAGCGGAGGCGGGACTGCGCCGGTAGTGGATGCCCAGCTGCGACACCGTACGGAAGACCCGCCCGCGCGGCCCGCTCACGCGCACCGCCAGCGGCACCAGACGCGGAGCGAGGCGCGTGCGGGCGAGCCGGATGGCCGGGTTGCCGCTGGTGGCGACGGTGAAGGCACGGTCGGTGAAGCGCAGCACGCTGCGGCCGACCGGGGCGCGCTCGGCCTCGTAGGTCTCCAGCAGTTCCTGCGGCGAGTGGCCCTGGCACACGAGGGCGA
Organism: Streptomyces sp. NPDC050549; assembly: GCF_040655035.1. Taxonomy (NCBI): domain Bacteria; kingdom Bacillati; phylum Actinomycetota; class Actinomycetes; order Kitasatosporales; family Streptomycetaceae; genus Streptomyces; species Streptomyces sp. NPDC050549. The sequence continues at coordinate 121,566 of NZ_JBFAJD010000027.1, read as the reverse complement.
GTTTCCAGCCCAGGTTGAGGGCGTCCTGGATGCCGGTGTTCATGCCCTGGGCGCCGGCCGGGCTGTGGATGTGGGCGGCGTCCCCGGCGAGGAAGAAGGGCCCCGAGCGGTAGTGGGCGGCGCCGCGGTTGTGGAGCCGGAAGTCGGTCATCCACACCGGGTCGCGCAACGCCAGCCGGCTGCCGGCGTATCGGGTGGTGATCTCCTGCAGGAGACTGAGATCCACCTCGGTGTCCGGGGCGCCCGGCGGCCGCATCGCGAGCAACCGCCAGGTGGCCGGCGAGCCCAGGGGGAAGAAGAACAGCATCCCGGCCCCCGTCATGTACGTGTGCACCGCCCCGGGCTCCAGCCCATCGACCTCCAGATCGGCGAGCAGGAAGGTCTGCGGGTAGGCGTACCCCTCGAAGCCGATGCCCGCTTGAGCCCGCACCGTGCTGTGCGCACCGTCGCAGCCCACGACGTACGTCGCCTCCACGGCCTCCTCGCTGCCATCGCCGCGCCGGAGCCGACAGGCGACGGACGAGCCCGTGCGCTCCAGACGGACCAACTCCGTGCCTCGCTCCACGTCCACGTCCTTGCCCCTCAGATGTTCCGAGAGGACGCTCTCGGTCTCCGCCTGCGAGAGGAACAGCAGGAAGGGGTACGCGGTGTCGGCCAGCCCGATGTCGAAAAGCGGAATCTGCACCACCCGGTGCGGCAGATGCATCCTCAGCTGCATCGCGGGGTTGCCGCGTGCGACCAGTTCGTCGGTCACCCCGAAGGGGGCGAGCACTTCCAGGGTGCGTGGCTGGATGGCCAACGCGCGCGACTCATGGGCCCGGTCCAGAGAGCGGTCGACGATCCGGAAAGTGGTCCCGTAGGTCCGCAGTTGCGCGGCGAGAGCGAGCCCGGTGGGGCCTGCACCGACCACGAGCACGTCCAAAGGCGCCGTCATGAATCCACGGTAGTGCCCAACATCTCGATCCACGCCCGATAACCGACCATCGTCGATCACCGACGAATGAGGCGACGAAGGACCCAGCGCCCCTCAGCGATGACGTCATCATGACGTACGCCACATGGTTCAAGGCGCTGGCCGACCCCATGCGCGTACGCCTGCTGAACCTACTGCCCGTCGGCGAGATCGCGGAGCACCCGTCGATCGGCCAGTCCACTGCGTCCTACAGCCTCACCGAGGTGCGTTTCGTGCTCGCCGAGGCACGGGGCACGTCGACGCGGTACGCCGTCAACGACGGGTGCCCGGAGTGCTTCCCTGCCGCCGTACGGGCGATCACGGGCCTGGAGAGCGAGCGTGCCTGTTGAACGGATTCGCGTCGCACCCCTGACCGCCACTCACGCCGAACAGGTACTGGAGAGCTGCTGGTTGGAATCGAGAAGGGCAACGCCACCTTCGAGTCAGACCTCCGAACTGGGTCACTTTCGACAAGGCCCAGCTGCCCGACCATCACTTCGTCGCCCTGTGGGTGTGCGCGGATCATGCGGCGAGTCCTGTGTCCACGGGCAGCTCCGCGAGCCGCCACTCCAGCATCCCGTCGGTCAGCCGGAGCGCCCTGCGGCCGCGCTCGTGCAGTAGGCGTACGGCGTCGTGAGCGAGGACGCAATAGGCGCCACGGCAGTACGCCACCACCTCGGCGTCGTCGGGCAACTCGATGATGCGGCCGGCGAGTTCCTCCACCGGAATGGAGAGTGCGCCGGGGATGTGGCCGGCCGCGTACTCCTCGGCCGGGCGGACATCGAGGACGACGACCTCGCCTGCCGCCACGCGGGCCAGCAGCTCCACACGGCCGACTTCCTCCGCGCCATCCGTGCCGAGGTAGGCGGTGCGTGCGGGCTCGACATCTGCCTGATGAGCCTGGGCCACCTGGCGGAGCAGGGCGTACAGGGCGGCGACATCGTCTCCGGCCAGCCGGTAGTGGATGCGCACGCCCTCGCGACGGGTGGCGACCAGGCCGGACTGCTTGAGGGTCTGCAGATGCGCGGAGGCGGTGGTCAGGTTCAGCCCGGCGGCCTTGGCGAGCGCGTCAACGGTGCGCTCGCCCTGGGCCAGCAGATCGAGCAGTTCCAGGCGCTTTCCGCTGCTGAGCGCCTTGCCGGTACGGGCGAAGGCGTCGTACAGCGCGCTCTTGCGCGCGGCGTCTCCCATGGCCGAACTCCCATCCCTGGAACATCATCCATAAATCCATGGAATATTGTAACTAGTGCCGGACGCCGGAGCGACCGGGCGCCTACCGTGGCATTGGGAGGACCTCATGGGCTTCGCCGACGATCACCTGATACCCCTCGTCGACACCGGGCTGGGCAACAGCGCCTACCTCGTCGACCTGGGCGAAGGCCGCGCTCTGGCCGTCGACGCGAGCCGGGACCTGCGGGCGCTGCGGGCCGTGGCCGGGCAGCGCGGGCTGACGCTCGCGTTCGCCGCCGACACTCACCTGCACGCCGACTTCCTCTCCGGCGCTGTGCAGCTCGCGCACGACGACGGTGCCGCTGTGCTCGCCTCCGCCGCAGGGCACCGGGCCTTCGCGCACCACGGCCTGGAGGACGGCGACGAGGTCGACCTGGGCGGACTGGCCCTGCGGGCGCTGGCCACCCCCGGCCACACCGACGAGCACCTGTCCTTCCTCCTCCTTGACGGCACACGGGAGTTGGGCGTCTTCACCGGCGGCTCACTGATCGTCGGCTCCGCGGCCCGCACCGATCTGCTCGGCGCCGAAAGGGCCGAGGAACTGGCCCGCGCCCAGTACCGCTCGCTGCGTCGCCTGGCCGAACTGCCCGACCAGGTGGCCGTCTGGCCCACCCACGGCGCGGGCTCCTTCTGCTCCGCCCCGCCCGGCGCGGAACGCACCACCACCATCGGCGCCCAGCGCCAAACCAACCCGCTGCTCGCGGCACCCGACGAGAGCACCTTCGTGCGGCAGTTGCTGGACAGCCTCGGCACCTATCCCGCGTACTTCGAACGCCTCGGCGAGATCAACCGGCGCGGGCCGGCCGTCCTGGGTGCCGCCCCGGGGCTCGCCCCGCTCACTCCGGCCCAAGTACGCCGACTCGACGCCCAGTTGGTCGATGTCCGGCCGATCGCCGAGTTCGCCGCCGGACACATCCCCGGCGCCGTCTCCATCCCGCTGCGCGACCAGTTCGCCACCTGGCTGGGCTGGCTGCTGCCCGACGACGCCCCGCTCGTGTTCGTCACCGCTCCCGGACAGGATCTGGCCGAACTCAGCTGGCAGGCCCTGAAGATCGGATACGACCGGCTGGCCGGACAGGTGGAGATGGCGTCCTGGACAGCCGACGGCGGGGAGCAGCAGGCCATCGAACTCCTCTCCGCCGGACACATCGCCGACCGCCCGGTCCTCGACATCCGCCAGCACTCCGAGCACACCGCCGGACACATCCCGGGAGCCGTCGGCATCGAACTCGGCGAGCTGACCGCACGTGCCGACGAAGCACCCTCACGCGCCGTGGTGGCCTGCGGACACGGCGAACGCGCCATGACCGCCGCCAGCCTTCTCCAGCGCGCCGGACACCAGGATCTCGCCGTGCTGGACGGCGGCCCTGCCGACTGGGCCAAGGCCACCGGCCACCCCCTTGAGGCGGGCGCGTGACCTCCCCCGAGCCCTCGGCCTCGCTCGAACAGGGGGGACCCCCATCCAGCGCGCCCGAGGGCATACGGCTCGGACTGCGCGCCAACCTCGCCCAGTTCACCCTGCTCGTCACCGTCAACGCCCTGGTCGGCGGCATGCTCGGCCAGGAACGGGTCGTCCTGCCGTTGCTGGCCGACCGGGTCTTCCACCTGGCCGCCTCCGCGACCGCGCTCACGTACATCCTGGCCTTCGGCGCGACCAAAGCGGCCACCAACTTCTTCGCCGGCACACTCTCCGACCGCTACGGCCGCAAGCCCGTCCTCGTCGGTGGCTGGCTCATCGCCCTGCCGGTCCCGGCCATGCTCGCCTGGGGCCCGTCCTGGGCCTGGATCATCGCCGCCAACATCCTGCTCGGCGCCTCCCAGGGCCTGACCTGGTCCACCACCGTCATCATGAAGATCGACCTGGCCGGACCCGGACGCCGTGGCCTGGCGATGGGTCTGAACGAGGCTGCCGGGTACGGAGCGGTGGCCGCCACCGCCATGGCCACCAGCGCCATAGCCGCCCACGCCGGTCTGCGGCCCGAACCCTTCCTGCTCGGCGCCGCCTATGCCGCCCTCGGCCTCGGTCTGTCCGCCCTCGTCGTGCGCGAGACCCGTGAGCACGCCCGCGCCGAGGCCGCGCTCCATCCCGTCCAGGATCTGACCGAGCGGGAGTTGACCACCGCCCAGATCGCCCGCCGCACCAGCCTTACCGACAAGGCCCTCTCCGCCGCCAGCCAGGCCGGAATGGTCAACAACCTCAACGACGCCCTCGCCTGGGGCATCTTCCCCCTGCTCTTCGCCACCCACGGCTCGTCCGTCGCCCAGATCGGCATCCTCGCCGCTCTCTACCCTGCCGTGTGGGGCGCGGGCCAGCTGCTCACCGGCTGGTGGTCCGACCGCGTGGGCCGCAAGCGCCTCATCACCGGCGGCATGCTGCTTCAGGCCGCCGCCATCGGGCTGGTCGCCCTCGGCACCACCTTCCCCGTCTGGGCCACCGCCCAGGTCCTGCTCGGCATCGGTACCGCCCTCGTCTACCCGACTCTGCTCGCCGTGATCGGCGATGTCGCGCACCCCGCCTGGCGCGCCCGCGCGATCGGCGTCTACCGCCTGTGGCGCGACGGCGGCTTCGCCGTCGGCGCCCTCCTCGCCGGAAGCCTCGCCGGCGCCTACGGCCTCACCACCGCCATCTGGGCAGTCGCCGCCCTCACCGCCGCCTCCGGCCTGATCGTCGCCGTCCGCATGTACGAAACGCACCCCCGTCCCGCTCCACCGCCATCACTGCCCTGATCGAGAAGACCCACCCACACTCCCTCCGCCGCCCGCATCTCATAGTCGGCGACTCCGGCGGCACCACGGTGCTCCGGGCGCCGCCTTCCGCGACGGGCGAGGGCACGACGGAGACATTGCAGCTTCCACTCGCCAAGCTGCGGATTCGCATGGTCACTGTCCCTGAACAGGGGTGCGCGAGCACGGCTCACGGCGCCGCCACCATTCGTACTGAACGGCGGTCATCGGCAAGTGCCCTCTCCCCACGTGCTGTCGACAGTTCGCCAATAGGCAATCGTGGACCTCAGGAGTCCTTCGACGCGCTGGTTGTTGATGGACTGCCGGCCATACAGGCACTTCGCGCACCGGCTCATCAGGGCCTCGACCCTGTTGCCGGCCCGCTGGGCGACCTCGGCCGGGTCCGCGCCCGCGTACGACCAGGTGAGTCGTTGCTGTTTCGGCCTGGATTCTGCCGCGCAGGTTCGGGCAGCTTGCCGCGCATGTGCGTGATGCGCTGGCACTGCCGCTGACTGGGTGTACGCCTGCCAATCAGTCACCAGCCGCTGTCGCGGCCACACCCACCGCGAAGAACTACGGCGCGGATCACCGCTCGACGGGGTGTCACACCGTCGATATCCGTCTCAGGCGCCGGCACCCGGATGTTCACTCGCAACGGTGACGGCGCCTCATGTTCGGCGGGCGCCGCCAAACGGTCACGGGCGAGGACTGTCTCAGGGCGGGGGAGCTTGCGTGAGTCGCTCTGCCAGTGTCGCCGCGAACTCCTCCGCCCGTGCCAACTGGGTGCGCAGATCCTCCACCCGCTGTTGAGCGGCGCGCTCGAAGCCGCGCATCCGCTCCAGCAACTCCTCGCATTCCCCGACCGGTAGCGTCTCGCCGGAGTCCAAACGATCCGTCGCTTCCAGCAGGGCGCGCATCTCATCCAACGTGAAGCCCAGCGGCTTCATCCGGCGGATGACCATCAGGCGCGCAACGTCGGATTCGGTGTAGAGACGGAAGCCGCCCTGGGAACGGGCGGACGGGGTGACCAGGCCGGTCTCCTCGTAGTGCCGGATGGTGCGCAACGACAGCTCGGTCCGTGCGGCGACCTCGCCGATCTGCATGTGCTCGCTGCTCACGCGGGGTGCCTTCCTCGTCTCTCGCAGCGGCCCCGGGGACCGCCGCCGATCTCTACTCTAACGTTAGGGTAGAGTTGCGCTGTATCGGGACGGCGCCTGCCGTGCCCGTTCCCATGGTGCGGGATACCGTCCCCGTGACCATCAATCGCGTCGGGGCCGACGAAGCCTCCGGCGAAGACCGATGCCTGCAGGAGAGAGCGTGCACATGTCCGTCATGCCCGCCGCCTCCTGCCCGCCGTGATCCTTCGCCCGCAAGCAGCACCTTGTCCTCTCGCGGGTCGCCTCGCTGCTGCCCACTGACTTTGGTCCGCCACTCGCGGACATCGTGGATCTCCGCCCCGGCCCTCCACGCCTCCCCTGCGCGCCCACCGTGACGCCGGGCGCGCCCGAGCACGACAGGTTCCTCTCGTCTTGTCCTCCTCCGCACCGTCCCCTCTGTCCCCAGCCGCGTGGATGCGCGGCTCCCGTCGTCCCTCGTGGCTGTCGCCGAAGGTGCTGCGCACCGAGGTGCTCGCCGGTCTCGTGGTCGCCTTGGCGCTGATCCCGGAGGCGATCTCCTTCTCGGTCATCGCCGGGGTCGACCCGGCGATCGGCCTGTTCGCGTCGTTCACGATGGCCGTGACCATCGCGGTCGTCGGCGGCCGGCCCGCCATGATCTCCGCGGCCACCGGCGCCGTCGCCCTGGTCATCGCCCCGCTCAACCGCGAGCACGGCTTCGGCTACCTGGTCGCGGCCGTGATCCTCGCCGGCGTCTTCCAGATCGTCCTCGGCGCGCTCGGCGTCGCCCGGCTGATGCGGTTCGTGCCGCGCTCGGTGATGGTCGGCTTCGTCAACTCCCTCGCCATCCTCATCTTCATGGCACAGGTCCCGGAAATGCACGACGTGCCCTGGCCGGTCTATCCGCTCATCGCCGCCGGCCTGGCCCTGATGGTGTTCTTCCCGAAGGTCACCACGGTGATCCCGGCACCACTGGTGTCCATCGTCATCCTCACCGTCATCACCGTCGCCGCCGGCATCGCGGTGCCGACCGTGGGCGACAAGGGCGACCTGCCCTCCTCGCTCCCGGTGCCGGGCCTGCCGGACGTACCGTTCACCCTGGAAACACTGAAGATCATCGCGCCGTACGCGCTCGCCATGGCCTTGGTCGGCCTGATGGAGTCGCTGATGACCGCCAAGCTCGTCGACGACATCACCGACACCCACTCCAACAAGACCCGCGAGTCCATCGGCCAGGGCATCGCCAACATCGTCACCGGCTTCTTCGGCGGCATGGGCGGCTGCGCCATGATCGGCCAGACCATGATCAACGTACGGGTCTCCGGCGCCCGCACCCGCCTCTCGACATTCCTGGCCGGCGCGTTCCTGATGGTGCTGTGCATCGTCTTCGGGCCGATCGTCTCCGACATCCCGATGGCCGCCCTGGTCGCCGTCATGGTGATGGTGTCCTTCGCGACCTTCGACTGGCACTCCATCGCACCCAAGACCCTCAAGCGCATGCCCGCCGGCGAGATCACCGTCATGGTGATCACCGTCGCCTGCGTGGTCGCCACCTCCAACCTCGCCATCGGCGTGGTCCTCGGCTCGATCACCGCCATGGTCATCTTCGCCAAGCGCGTCGCCCACCTGGCCGACGTCACCTCCGTCACCGACCCCGACGGCACCCAGGTCGTCTACTCGGTCACCGGCGAACTGTTCTTCGCCTCCTCCAACGACCTCGTCGGCCAGTTCAACTACGCCACCGACCCGAACAAGATCGTCATTGACCTGTCCGCCGCCCACATCTGGGACGCCTCCTCGGTGGCCGCGCTCGACGCCATCGAGACGAAGTACGCCCAGCGCGGCAAGACCGTCGAGATCATCAGCCTGAACGAACCCAGCGCCCGCATCCACAAGACCCTCAGCGGCGAACTCACCGGCGGTCACTGACCAGCCGTTCGGTGCGCGCTTCAACACGCCATCCTCGTCACCGATGACTCAGCCGGCCTCCCTTACCAGGCGTACTGGCCCTCGGAGTCGAGCAGTCCCGAGCAATAGTGGATCCTCTCGACGGCCTGCCCGGCGACCAAGCTGATGTCGCCCAGCAGATGTCTCGCCTTGACGCCACCTCGACACCGGATCCGGCGGGGCCCACAGGCGAACCCCTTCCGGGACGCCTTCCGCGGGAAGCGACTGTGCACCGTGGCGCTCCTGCCTTACGAAGGAGTGTGGTGTCCCACGGTGCCGGACTCGATTCGCGCCTGAACGCCTGCGGTGGGTGGCGTCGTCACGGATCCGTGGTCGGCGTCTTCGCGTCGGGTGGCTGGTGTCGTGCGGCGATGCCGCTGAGCCAGCCGGCCCGCCAGCGACGCCGCAGCCAGTCGCCGGCTTCCCCGACCGCGACGAGGAAGGCGGACGAGGCGGCACACTGGGCGAGCGAGGCGGGTTGGCCAAGCATCGCGCCCAGAAGCCAGAGGGCGAGGGCGATCAGCATCCATCAGACGATGAACGCATCCACCAACTCACCGGTGCCAACCCCACCGACCCGGCCCACCGCTACATGCTCCAGACCGCCGTCATCGGCGCCCGGTTGCTGGACTGGCCCGCCAAGGACCTGTGAGCAGCCCGTTCAGCGGTCGCCGGGGTCAGGGCTTGCCAGTTCAGTCAAACCAGTCGCAGTCGGCCGCCCTCCGCTCCTCGCCTGAGCGACGACGGACCGGCTGATCGCCGCACACCCTCTCCGCGCCCTTGCCAGCGGCGCATTCCGATGCCGGCATTCGGATCGGCCACGCGGAAGCCACGTCTTTCCCGGACCGGCCGACACACACCGTCATCGTTTCCTAACTCCACCGTGACATGCCGCTACCAACTCTTACGTAACGGTAGTGTTGGGTCGTGACGATACGTGTGCTGATCTGCGATGAGCTTCCGGTGGTACGGGACGGGCTGGCAGCCACACTCAGCAGCGAACCGGACATCGAAGTCGTCGGCACCACGGGCGACGGGACAGAGGCACTCTCACTGGTGCGGCGGCTGTCGCCCGACGTACTGATCACCGACTTCCGTCTGGCGGGACTGTCGGGCCTGGACGTCGCAACACGGGTGAGCAAGAACTCCTCCGGCAGGCGCGTGCCGGAAGTCCTCCTGTTCAGCACGCGCACCGACGACGTCTCGGTCATGAAGGCCCTCGGGGCTGGGGCGTACGGATATCTGGTGAAGCAGACTCCGCCAGCCGAGGTGATCCGCGCGGTGCGCGCCCTGGCCGCGGGTGAAGCCGCCGCCACCGGTGCGGTGACCCGGCGTCTGATCGACTGGCTGTTCTGGCGCCATGCCAAACCCGTGGCCGCCAGCCAGGAGAAGCTGAACACGCTGACCCCGAGGGAACGTGAAGCACTGCTGCTGGTGGCGGCGGGGATGTCCGACGACGAGATCTCCCAGAAGCTGACGCTGCAGGTGACCACGGTCCGCTCGCACCTGTATCACCTGCGGCAGAAGCTCGGTGTGCGCGATCGTGCCCAGCTCATCGTCTTCGCCTACCAGTCCGGATTCAGCGTGCCCACAGCTCCCGTGCAGCCGGACTGATCCGCAATCAACCCGATACAGCGGCCGTACGGGTGGCGGTCCAGAACAGGGCCAGACCGACCAGGCTGATCAGTGTCACCAGGACTGTGGCGGCGGCCCAGCCGGTGTGAGTGACGGCGAACCCGAAGACGGGCGGGCCGAAGAGGCTGCCCAGGCAGCCCGCCTGGTTGAGCAGGCCGTAACCGCGGCGCAGCGTGTACGGGGAGTGCGCGAGCGTCGGCATGCTCGCGTAGAGGGCGGCGAGGACGAGCCCGTTAGCGGCCATCAACACCGCGGCCCCGGCAGCGATCGCCGCCCAAGCGCTGACCTGGTAGATCATGACGGCGGCGCACGGCATGGCGAGCGCGGCCACGGCGAGCGGGCGCGGGGTGATCCCTCGGTGCATGAGCAGGCCGGCGGCCAGCCCGCCGGGAACGCTGGCCAGGGACACGGCTGCCGTGGTCGCGTTGCCCAGAGCCGCGGGGACGTCCCGGTGGTCGGCGAGGTCGGGCAGCAGCGCGACCGCGGTGACCCCCAGCAGCGCGATGAGACTGAAGGACACCGACAGCCACAGCACCGGGCGCAGTCCTCCCGAGGAGGCCCCACGGTGCTGGCGTGCTCCCTCGGCGCCAGTGCCGGTCAGCCAGGTGAGAGCGCCGACGAGCGGCACCACGGCGGGCACCACGGTCAGCACAGCGGTCAGCCGCCAGCCCAGGGCACCGGTCAGAGTGCCCGCCGCGGAGGCGAGCGCCATGCCGACGGGAATGAACGTGCTCCACAGAGCGAGCGCCCCGCGCTCCGTACTCGGTCCGCACCGGGCGGACAGCACCAGCGGCCCGGTGATCACCACGAGCAGGTAGCCGCAGCCCTCCAGCATGCACGCGGTGTACAACAGCAGGACCGACGGGGAGACGGTCTCCAGGAACCCGCCCAGCAGCATCACGGCGAGCCCGGCGCCAAGCACCCGGCCGAGATCGCCGCGCGCGATCCACAGCCCGGCCGGCAGGGCGAGCGCCGCTCCGACCACGGTGATGCCGGAGACCAGCCACCCGAACGCAGCGAGCGAGAGCCCGAAGTCGCCGCGCACGTCGGAGCTAAGGGGGATGAACCGGCCCAGCGCCATCCCGGCCGACACTCCCGCCGCGTAGACGAGCGCGACGGTGCCGCGTTCGGGAAGAACGCGTCGCTCGATGCCTGTTGTCTGTGTGCTCATGCAGAGGCGTTCCGCAGGAACAAGGACACGCCGCTGAACAGGTCTCCGGCGTCCAGTTCGCCGAGGTCGGGTGTCACGACATCGCCGTCCAGCGCCTCGTGCAACCGGAAGCCCAGGACGTCGATCCCCTCACCGGTCAGCGTGCGGGTGGCTCGGTCGGAGGAGCACAGCACGGCGGCCACGTGACGGGAGATCTTGCAGGAGTCCGCCAGTACCTGTCGGGCGGCGAGCAGGGTGCCGCCGGTCGCGGCCACACAGTCGATGAGCACCGCGACGTCGTACAACTGTCGGCTCGGCGGCGTCATGTACCGGCACCGGGCTCGGCCCTGTTCGTCGCGTTCCATGCCGAGGAGACAGAAATGGGTGTGGGCGAAGGGCGGGGCGAAACCGGGGTAGAGCAGCTGTCCGCCACGCAGCACGATCACGCACAGCACCGTCGCGTCGTCGGGCACGGCGGCACGCGTGGCGTCGGCGAGGACGCGGCTCAGCTCGAAGATGCCCTGCCTGACCTGCTCCGGCTCGGAGCCCGTACCCACCAGCGTGCGGTAGACGCCTGCCGGATCGGCAACCGTCGTCGCCTCGGCCCTCACAGCCGCACCCCGCGAACCGCGTCGGTGCACCAGGTCGTCAAGTCCGCACCCGAAGTGAGCAGGTCGGCCACATCCGGATCCCTCTCCACGGTGGCGCGACCCTTGCTGACCATCCGCTGCGCGGCCAGCAGCGTCACCGCCAGGCGTACGTCGTCGGGGGCCAGCAGGTCCTCCACCAGTGAGGCGACGTCGTTCTTGGCCAAGGCCGCGGCGTGTGTCGCCGGGTCGAGATCGGCGATGATGTCGGCCAGTGCCCACACTCCGTCGTCGACGAGGAAGTGGGTGATCGGGTCCTGGAAGAAGTAGTCCATCGCTTCGCCGAACCGCTGGCCGGTGAACATCATCCGCCGGTCCGGCGCCGTACCGGCGAAGATCCAGAAGGTTCCGTCCGAGTTGAGCGTGACGGCAGCTCCCGGACTGGCCGCATACGCACCCCGGATCGCGTCGTTGACCGCGGTGGCAAGCGTCAGCCGGTTGGATCCCGACTCGAACGGCGAGTGGTACTCCTTGATGGTCTGTGTGCCGTCGAGGAGATCATCGCGCAGCTCGGCGGCCTTGCCGCTCAGCCGGAACACGTTGAAAGTGATCGGTAACGCCGTGCCGTCGGGCAGGACGATGCGCCGGTTCCAGTCGTTGACCGTCTCCACCGTCGCGCCCAGCTCCCGGGCCAGGTCCGCATCCACGATGTCCATGTCCGGCTGGATGCTGCGGAAGCCCAGTGCGAGGCTTGGGCGCAGCTTCTGCCAGGCGCGGGCGACGTTGCCGTAGTGCGGGATCCGCACGGGCTGTGGCGCGTCGATGCGGTAGCGGTCGATGCTCAGCCGCAGCAGGGTCTCGGGAGGCTGCGGATTGCGGCGCAGGGCTTCGTCCATCTCCCGCAGCAGGCGCTCCGCCCGAACCGCGTGTTTGCCCCAGTAGCCGGCCGTCACGATCTCCACGCGCGGCACCGTGACCCGTTCCAGCAGCCGCAGGATGCTCTTGAACTTCAGGAACGGCTCCCCGCCCCCGTGATGTTCAGCTTCTCCGAGCAGGAGGCGTTGATGAAGTCGATGGCCGCATCCAACTCCGGCCTAGACAGTGAGTCCTTCGCCGTCGCCTTCCGCGTCAGGTCCGACGCGTACATGCAGTGCTCACACGCGACCGGGCACAGCTCGCTGAGATGGATGAAGAAGCTCGACCCTCGGTCCGGAACAGCCACACCGCGGTGGCGCACCGCTTTGATGACCCGCTCGCGCGACTCCTTCGGACTGTCGAACAGCGTGCCGTGACTCGCATCGATCCTCACGTGATCTCCTCGCCTCGACGGTCTACGACCGCCCGGCAGCTCCTGGCACCGCTCGCCCGGGCCCCGCCGGGGCCGCACCGAGCCGTGACTCTATCCGCGAAGATCCCGGCGAACATGAGCCTGATCACGCGATTTATTCTCCCGGAGACATGGAACGAACAACGGGCATTGTCCTCAGGATGTGGAGAAGACCACTGTCCGCGTCCGTGTGCAGGGCCCGGGCCCTGGGGCCACCTGGACCAGCATTGGGCCTGCCGGCCGTCGGGGGCGAACGCGTCATCGGTTGCATCACTTCAGGCGTCCGGGCTGCAGCACCCTGGTCGCCAACGACATCGCCGACCAACTGCTCGCCGTAATCACCGAAGCCCTCACCGACACCGCACGGCACGCCCACGCCACCACCGTGGACGTCACCGCCGCGGCCACCGTCACCCACCTGAGACTGCTGGTCACGGACAACGGCCGTGGCATCGACCCCACCCGCACCCGCACCCGCACCCGCACCCGCGGACTGGCCAACCTCCACACCCGTGCCACGAAACTCGGCGGCACCCTCACCCAAACTCCCCGCCGTCCCACCGGCCCCACGCACCATGGTCATCGACCTGACTCCGGTCGAGTTCTTCGACTGCTATGGGCCAACCGGTGCCCCTTTCACGGTCTGCCGCGCTCATCGGCACCCCATCGGCGACGGCCGAATCCCCGGTCTTCCTGACGGGTCCCACCACAGTGATCGGCATCTACTGCTCCCAACAAGCTGCCTGGACAGGCAAGACCCACCGACGTCAATGAACCGCCCACGATCAAGATCCGGACCATTCCCGGGCCAGCGAACCAATCCGAGCGAAGAGATGCGCGCTTTACGCTGGTCAGCGACGTATAGCTCGTGTACCACCAGCAGACCAAGAACCTGCTGGCAGACCTTCGCACTTCCGCCGACACTCCGCTACACGTCCTGGCCCGCCTGCAGAAACGCCGATTACTGAAGTAATCGTTGCCCTTTTTCGCCCCCAATTCGACCCCACGCCCCCACGTCAACGCCCTGACCTGCATAGATGAGATTCCAAGAGATCAGACGCTACAACTGGCGGTAGTGGTAGAAGCCCTCGGTCCCCCGGACGTCACCGATTCGGGTGTCGGTGACGACGACGCCCGCGAGCCCCCGCGGGACCTCGATACGAGTGGCTGCGGCCCTGTTGACGGACATGTTTCCTCCCTGGACTTGATTCAAATGTCCATGATTGACTCAATGTCTGTCAATATTGATTGAATCAATGCAATGAGGAGTGGATACGGTGACCTCCATGCGCGATCAAGAAACCGCTCCCGGTCACCCCGAGCGACGGCTGAGCACCAAGGAGACCGCCGAACTGCTCGGCGTGAAGCCCGAGACCGTGTACGCGTACGTGAGTCGCGGGCAGCTGGGCAGCAGGCGCGACCCCGGTGGCCGGGGCAGCACCTTCGACGCCACAGAGGTGGAGGCGCTCGCCCGGCGCAACAGGCGGGAGAGCACCGGGAGTTCGGGGTCGGGAGGCGAGCTGTCCGTACGGACCCGGATCACGCTCATCGAGAAGGACCGGTACTTCTTCAGGGGCGTCGACGCGACCGAGCTGGCCGCGCGCCACTCCTACGAAGAGATCGCCGAGTGGCTGTGGACCGGCGAGTTGCGGCCCGGGATCACGTTCACCGCGCCCCGGGCGAGCGTCGCCGTCGCCCGCCGCGCCGTGGACGCGCTGCCCGAACACGCGGGTCCCACCGACCGGTTGCGGGTCGCGGCCATCGCGGCGGCGACGGCGGACCCGCTGCGCTTCGACCTGTCCGAGGACGCCGTGCTCGGCACGGCTCGCACCCTCGTCCCCACCCTCGTGGCCGCCCTGCCACCGGTGCGGCGCACGCATCTCGACGAGGGTCCGCTCGCCCACCGCCTGTGGGCACGGCTGAGCGGGCAGCCTGCCGACGAGGCTTCACTGGGCGTCCTGGACACGGCACTTGGCCTGCTCGTCGACCACGACCTGGCCGCGTCCACCCTCGCGGTGCGGGTCGCCGCCTCGGCCCGCGCGCACGCCTACGCGGCCGTCTCCTCCGGCCTGGGCGTCCTCGAAGGCCCCCTGCACGGCGCGGCCAGCGGTCTGGCGCACCGGATGCTGCTCGACGTGCTCGACCAGGGCAGCGCCGCCCCGGTGGTCGCCGACGAACTGCGGTCCGGCCGCCGTATCCCCGGTCTCGGTCACCGGCTCTATCCGGGCGAGGACCCACGCGCGCGTGCCCTGTTCGCCCTCCTGAAGGACGTTCCCGGCGCCGGGCCCGCTCTCGCCGCGGCCCGCGACATCGTCGCCACCACGGCCCGCCACACCCCGCTGCACGCCAACGTCGACCTGGCACTCGCCGTGCTCACCGTCTCCTCCGGGATGCCCTCCACGGCGGGCGAGACGATCTTCGCGGTCGCCCGTACGGCGGGCTGGATCGCGCACGCCCTGGAGGAGTACGGGGAGCGCCCGCTCCGCATGCGGCCCAGCGGTCACTACGTCGGTCCGAAACCGCCTCAACCACTACCGGAGTAGGACACGAACCCGGCCGGAAGTCACCCCGGGCCAAGTCAGGTTAGGCTCACCTCTGTGAGTACGTGCGCGACCGTCTCTCGGGACCTCGACGAGCCCATTTCCGGAACCGCTGCCACGGCAACGACTTGGCTGCTGCTGGAACAGCCCGGTCCTTGGGGTGCCAAAGCGCTCACTTCGAGCCACCTGGACCCCGCGCTGGGGCGTGCCCTGGAAACGGCGGCCGCGAACACGGGCGTACGGATCGCGCTCATTCGGCGTCCCGGGCGGCACGCCGACCTCGCGCCGTCGCGGGTACGGCAGGTGTACGCGGCCCACACCGTTCCCGGGAACGCGTGGCTGCACAGCGCCACGACGACCGACCCGGGGCAGCTGCTCGGCCTCGACTTCGCGGCTCTCGGCGCGGGCGACCCGCGCTCGTTCGGCTCGGCGCTCGGCGGGCGGGCCCACACCGGTGATCCGCTCGCGCTCGTCTGCACCAACGGCAAGCGCGACCGCTGCTGCGCGCTCCTGGGCCGTCCGCTCGCCGCCGAACTGGCGGCCTCCGGGGTCGAGGGCGCCTGGGAGGTCACCCACTTGGGGGGCCATCGTTTCTCACCCACGGTGCTCGTCCTGCCGTACGGCTATGCGTACGGGCGCGTCGGGGCCCACACCGTCAAGGAGATCCTCCAGGACGTCCAGGAGGGTCGTGTGGTCGTCGAGGGCTGCCGGGGAGGTTCGGCCTGGGAGCGGCCCGGACAGGCGGCGGAGCTGGCCGTGCGGACGGCGGCGCGCGAGTACGCGGCGGACGCGCTGAGTGTCGCAAGGACGGACGGCGGCGCGCCCCGCTGGGAGGTGACGGTCGCGCACACCGACGGCCGCCACTGGCGCGTGATCGTCGCCCAGGGCGCCTCGCTGCCACCCCGGCCGGAGAGCTGTGGGGTGTCGGTTCTCGGCGCACCGGCGCGGATGGACGTGGTGGCGGTGCGCGAGCTGACGACGGCCCTGGCGGGCTGACCCGCCCGGCACCGGGCCACCCGACCGGCTTTTACGGGAAATCGCCCTCTCCTGAAGGCCACTTTCCCCAAGAATTGGTCAAGAGATCCACACCACACCCCTAGGGCGGGTCCGGTCCCGCCACGTACCTTCGTGGGTATGAGCCCCACCCCTCTCGCACGCCGCCGTCGCCTCGGGCTGCCTCGGCGGGTGTTCTCGCAGGTGCTGCTGATGCAGCTGGCGATCGCCGCGGGAGTCGCGGTCCTGGCGACCGGGCTCTTCCTCGCGCCACTGAGCAAGCAGCTGGACCAGGAGGCGATGAACCGCGCCCTGGCCATCGCCCAGACCACCGCGCAGCAGCCGCAGATCATCAAGGACCTCCAGAACACCCCTCCGCGCGCGGACGGGCCCGTGCAGAAGGAGGCGGAGCGGATCCGGAAGGCCACCAAGGCCGAGTACGTGGTGGTGATGGACTGGCGGGGCGTGCGCTGGTCGCACACGACTCCGAGCGAGATCGGCCGGTTCGTCTCGACCTCTCCCGGCCAGCCCCTGGCCGGTCAGGAGGTCAAGGAGATCGACAAGGGCACCCTGGGCCGCTCGGCCCGCGGCAAGGTGCCCATGCGCGACGCCCACGGCACGATCATCGGGGCCGTGTCCGTGGGCATCAAGTACGACAGCGTCCGGGCACAGCTGATCAGCGCGATCCCCGGGCTGCTGGCGTACGCCGGGGGCGCGCTCGCCGTCGGCGCGCTGGCGGCCTGGCTGATCTCCCGGAGGGTCCAGCGGCAGACCCGGGACCTTGCCTTCTCGGACATCTCGGCGCTGCTCTCGGAGCGCGAGGCGATGCTGCACGGCATCCGGGAGGGCGTCGTCGCCCTGGACCGCGCGGGCCGCATACGGCTCCTGAACGACGAGGCACGGCGGCTGCTGGGCATCGGTGACGAGGCGGTCGGCCACTCCCTGGACGAGGCGCTCGGCGAAGGTCGTACGACCGACGTCCTGGCCGGCCGGGTGACCGGCACCGACCTGCTCGCCGTGCGGGGCCAGCGGGTCCTGGTCACCAACCGGATGCCCACCGACGACGGGGGCGCGGTCGCCACCCTGCGCGACCGCACCGAACTGGAGCAGCTCGGCCGGGAGTTGGACTCGACGCACGGCCTGATCGACGCCCTGCGTGCCCAGGACCACGAGCACGCCAACCGTATGCACACCCTCCTGGGGCTGCTCGAACTGGAGATGTACGACGACGCCGTGGACTTCGTCGGAGAGGTGGTCGGCGATCACCGGGCCACCGCCGAACAGGTCACCGAGAAGATCCAGGACCCCCTGCTCGCCGCCCTGTTGGTGGGCAAGGCGACCGTCGCGGCCGAGCGGGGCGTCGCCCTGTGGATCGCCGACCGGACCTGGCTGCCGGACCGGCTGATCGACCCGCGGGGGTTGGTCACGGTGGTCGGCAACCTGGTGGACAACGCGCTCGACGCCGTCGGAGGCACACCGCACGCGCGCGTGGAGGTCGAATTGCGGACGGAAGGGCGGACGGCGGTGCTCCGGGTGCGGGACACGGGGCCCGGAATCCCGGAGGAACAACGGGAGTTGATCTTCACGGAGGGGTGGTCCACGAAGAAGCCCCCGGCCCACGGCAAGCGCGGGATCGGCCTCTCCCTGGTGCGTCGGCTCGCCGAACGGCAGGGCGGCAGCGCGGTGGCGGCGGAGGCGCTCGGCGGGGGCGCGGAGTTCGTGGTCGTGCTGCCCGAGGCGCTGACCGAACCGGACCTGGAACCAGCTCTCGCCGCCTCCGGGGAGAACGTCGCCGAGGAGGACTCGCGGTGATCGAGGTCCTGGTCGTCGACGACGACACCCGGGTCGCCCGGGTCAACGCCGCCTACGTCGAGAAGGTGCCGGGCTTCCACGTGGCCGGCGAGGCTCACAACGCGGCCGATGCGCTGCGCCAGTTGGAGACGCTGCCCCGCCTGGACCTGGTCCTGCTGGACCACTACCTGCCCGACGAGACGGGCCTGGCGGTCGTCCAGGAGATGCGCAGGCGCGGCCACCAGACCGACGTGATCATGGTGACGGCTGCCCGGGACGTGACGACCGTACAGGCGGCGATGCGGCAGGGCGCGTTGCAGTACCTGGTGAAGCCGTTCGCCTTCGCCGGCCTGCGGGCCAAGCTGGAGGCGTACGCCGAACTGCGCCGTACCCTCGACGGCGGCGGCGAGGCCGAACAGGCCGAGGTGGACCGCATCTTCGGCGCCCTGTCCGCGCCGTCGGAGCCCGGCCTGCCCAAAGGCCACTCCCCCACCACCGCGGAACTGGTGCGCCAGTCCCTGATGAACGCCGAAGGCCCCCTGTCCGCCCAGGAGATCGCCGACCGCACCGGGGTGAGCCGGCAGACCGCCCAGCGCTATCTGAAGCTCCTGGAGCGCACGGGACGGGCCAGGCTGACGCTGAAATACGGCGACGCGGGCCGCCCCGAACACCGGTATGTGTGGGCGACCCGCGCCTGAGCGGCACGGCCGGTCAGCCTGTCGCGTTCTTCACGAACTCCGTCGTGTACGTCTTGTCGAGGTCCACGTCGGCGTTCTTGATGGTGGGGTTGAACGCCTTGAGCACCTTCTCGACCGTCTCCGGACCGTTGGCCGGCATCACGCCGTCCTTGGTGAACATCGGCAGCGTGCTCTTGATCGCGGTGGCGTAGAGGGTCTTGTTGCCCTGGGAGTAGTCGGCGGGCATCTTGTCGGCGATCTCGGTGGCACTGTGCGTGGACATCCACTTGAGGGTCTTGACGAATGCATTGACCATCTTCTGCACAGTGGACTTGTGGCTGTTCACCCAGTCCGTCTGCATGTACAGACTTGACGAGGGGTACGGCCCGCCGAGCGCCGCCTGCGAGCCCTCGGGCGTCCGCATGTCGACGAGGATCGTGCCGGCCTTCTTGTCGAGGATCGTGGCGACGGTCGGGTCGGTCGTCATGCCGGCGTCGATGGAGCCCTGTTGGAGCGCGGCGACGAAGGTCGGTCCCGCGCCCACGGCCACCGGGGTGAAGTCACTGACGTTGACGCCGTTCTTGACGGCGAGGTATTTGGTGAGGAAGTCGGTGGAGGAGCCGAGGCCGGTCACGCCGAGCTTCTTGCCCTTGAAGTCTTTTGCCGACTTGACCTTCCCGGCCGCCTTGGTGGAGACAACCTCCACCTCGCCGGGCGCCTGCGAGAACTGCACCACGGACTCGACCGACTTGCCCTTCACCTGGAGGTCGAGCGTGTGGTCGTAGAAGCCGACGGCTCCCTGGACCTGCCCGGAGACGAGCGCGGTCTCGGCCTGGACGCCGGCCGGTTCACTCAGCAGCTCGACGTCGAGGCCCTCGGAGTCGAAGTAGCCGAGTCGCTGGGTGAGCATCGCGGGCAGGTAGATGACCTTGTCCAGGCCACCGACCATGATCTTGACCTTCACGCCCTTGCCGTCGCCCTTGCTGGTGGAGGCGGTGGAAGCCGCGTCGTTGGCACAGGCGGTGAGCGAGGCGAGGGCGAGCAGGCCCGAGGCGGCCAGGGCGGCGTATCTGGCGGTCTTGCGCATGGCGGTTCACGTCCTTGTGAGGGTGCGGGGTGGAGAGGAAGGGGACTCTTCAACGGGGTTGCCGCGAGGGGCGGTTCAGCTGTCGGAGCCCGACGGCTTCCAGCGGAAGATGCGGTTCTCGGCGAAGGTGAGAAGCCCTTCGGCCACGAGGGCGACGACCGCGAGGATCACCATCGCGGCGTACACACCGGCCGCGTTGAAGGTGCCCTGGGACTGCGCGACGAGCAGGCCGATGCCCTTGGTCGCGCCGATGTACTCGCCGACGATCGCGCCGATGAGGGCGAAGCCGAAGCTGACGTGGAGGCTGGTGAAGATCCAGGAGGTGGCGGACGGGATGACCACCTGGAGGGTCACCTTGCGGTCGCTCGCGCCCAGGATGCGGGCGTTGGCGACCAGGTTGCGGTCGACCTCGCGGGTGCCCTGGAAGGCGTTGAAGAACACCGGGAAGAAGACGAGCACCACGGCGGAGGCGACCTTGGAGGCCGGTCCGAGTCCGAACCAGATCATGAAGATGGGCGCGAGGACGATCCTCGGTATGGAGTTGAGCACCTTGATGTATGGACCAAGCACATCGGCGAGGAACGCGATCCGCCCCAGCGCGATACCGAACACGACACCGGCGATCACACCGATGATCCAGCCGAGCAGCGCCTCCTGGAGCGTGAACCAGATCTGCTCCCCCAGGGAGCCGAGCGCGGTCCCGTGCATCACCCAGGTCCAGATCTGGTCCCAGATCTTCGAAGGCATCGAGAAGTTGAACGGATCGATGACCTTGGCCCGGGAGAGCGCCTCCCACAGACCGAGCACGGCGACCAGGAGCAGCACTCTCGCCGCCCCGACACCGAGCTTGCGTTTACGGGCGGCACGCGCGCGTGAATGGGCGCGGTCCGTCTTGCCGCCGGGCTCGACCGCGGTCGGCACGACCCGGTCCTCGGGTATCACGTCAGGCGACATTGGCCGCACCCCTCTCGCGCGTGATGCGGACCTCTTCGCCGAGGGATTCCCAGATCTCGCGGTAGATCTCGATGAACCGCGGCTCCAGGCGCACGGATTCGACCTTGCGGGGCCGCGGCAGGTCGATGTCGAAGACCTGCTTCACGGTGGCCGGCCCCGCGGTCATCACGACGACCTTGTCGGCCAGCGCGATGGACTCCTCCAGGTCGTGGGTGACGAAAACGACCGAGGCGCCGGTGCCCTCCCACAGCTCCAGGAGCTCGTCCGACATCAGTGCCCTGGTCTGCACGTCGAGCGCCGAGAACGGCTCGTCCATCAGCAGGATCTCGGGGTCGTTGACGAAGGTCGCGGCGAGCGCGACGCGCTTGCGCATACCGCCGGAGAGCTGGTGCGGATAGCGGTCCTCGAAGGCGGAGAGCCCGACCCGGGCCAGCCACTCACGCGCCTTCGCCTTGGCCTCCGCCTTCGGTACGCCGCGGAAGCGCGGGCCCGCCATGACGTTGGAGAGGACCGTGCGCCAGGGGAAGGTGGCGTCCTGCTGGAAGACGAAACCGACCTTGTCGCCGACGCCGGACACGGGCTCCCCGGCCACCAGCACATCGCCCTCGGAGGGCTCTTCCAGTCCGCTGACGAGGGTCAGCGTGGTCGACTTGCCGCAGCCCGTGGGGCCGACGACCGCCACGAACTCGCCACGTCCTACGGTGAGATCAAGCCCCCGTACGGCCGTGTGCAGACCCCCCGACGGGGTCCTGAAGGTCTTGCTCGCGCCCCGCAGCTCGATGGCGGGGCTGGTGTCTGCGCTCATGGCCGGGACCGTAGATGTGGCCCGGACCACAACAGGAGTCTTCTGGGCGCAAGCCGTTCTTTTGCTCGCAAGAGCCTGTTGTGCTCGTTTTGCTCGCGCTACAACTGCGGAGCCGAAACACGGGCTTAACGCTCGCCTGGCCTTGAGGAAAGAGGCCCAATGATTGACGTCATGGTCGTGGACGACGACTTCCGCGTCGCCGAGATCAACGCGAAGTACGTGGGGAAGGTTCCCGGTTTCCGGGTCGCCGCCCGCGCACACAGCGCTGCGCAGGCACTGGCCACCGTGGAACGCGGAGCCATCGACCTCGTACTGCTCGACCATTACCTGCCCGACCAGACGGGTCTCGAACTCGTCCACCGCATGCGGCAACAGGGCCACACGACCGACGTCATCATGATCACGGCGGCCAGCGATGTGACGACCGTGCAGCGGGCGATGCGCCTGGGCGCCCTGCACTACCTGGTCAAGCCGTTCACCTTCGCCGCCCTGCGCACCCGTCTGGACTCGTACGCCGCCCTGCGCCGCACCGTCGACCGCGTCGGCGGGCGCGGCATCGCCGGCCAGGAGCAGGTCGACCGCATCTTCGGCGCCCTGCGTACGACCACCGCGCCGGCCTCCCCCGGTCTGCCGAGCGGCCACTCGGAACCGACCACCGACCTGATCTGCGGCGTCCTGCACCGCGCCGGCCACGCGCTCTCGGCCCACGAGGTCGCCGCCGAGACCGGCCTGAGCCGCTCCACGGCACAGCGCTACCTCCGCCACCTGGAACAGGCCGGCCGTCTCCGCCTCTCCCTCAAGTACGGCGACACGGGCCGCCCCGAACACCGCTACGCCTGGGTGGCGCCGTAGCCGCGTGGAGTCGGCAGCGGCTTCCGTACGACGGCGGTGGGCGACCCCGTTACACGGCCCCCGCCCCCGTCAGTGCCCGTACCTCGGTCTCCGCGTGTTTGGCCTCGTCCGGGATCTCCGGCGAGGTGACCGTGCCGAGCCAGCCGGACAGGAAGCCCAGCGGGATCGAGACGAGGCCGGGGTTCTGGAGCGGGAAGAACTGGAAGTCGACGCCCGGGAACAGTGAATCGGGGCTGCCCGACACGACCGGCGAGAGCAGCACGAGGGCCAGCGCGGGGATCAGCCCGCCGTATACGGCCCAGACGGCGCCGCGGGTGGTGAAGCCGCGCCAGAACAGGGAGTAGAGCAGCACCGGGAGGTTCGCGGAGGCGGCGACGGCGAAGGCGAGGCCCACCAGGAAGGCGACGTTGAGATCCCTGGCGAGCAGGCCCAGCGCGATAGCGACCACCCCGATGCCGACCGCCGCCGTCCGCGCCACCGCGACCTCGCTGTACGGCTTGGCCCGCCGGCGCCGCAGCGACGCATAGAGGTCGTGGGCCACGGATGCCGAGGAGGCCAGCGTGATCCCGGCGACCACCGCGAGGATCGTGGCGAAGGCCACGGCGGCGACGATCGCGAACAGGACCGTGCCTCCCGTGGAGTCGGCGCCGCCACCCAGGTCGAGTGCCAGCAGTGGGACCGCGGTGTTCCCCGCCGCGTTCGACTTCTTGAGTGCTTCCGGTCCGACGACGGCGGCCGCGGCGAAGCCGAGCACGATCATCATCAGGTAGAAGCCGCCGACGAGCCCGATCGACCACACCACCGAACGGCGCGCGGCCCGCGCGGTGGGCACGGTGTAGAAGCGGGACAGGATGTGCGGCAGTCCGGCCGTCCCCAGCACGAGCGCCAGGCCCAGGCTCATGAAGTCGAACCGCGCGGTCCAGTCCCCGCCGTACTTGAGCCCCGGCGCAAGAAACGACAGGCCGTGACCGCTGCGGTCGGCCGCGGTGAGCAGCAGCTGGTCGATGTTCCCGTGGAAGCGCACCAGCACCAGCACCGTCAGCGCGACGGTGGTGCTCAGCAGCAGGACCGCCTTGACGATCTGGATCCAGGTGGTGGCCCGCATCCCTCCCAACGACACATAGATCACCATGAGCGCGCCGACTCCGATGACGGTCCACGCGCGCGCGGCCGGGCTCGTCCCGCCCAGCAGCAGCGACACCAGACTGCCGGCGCCCACCATCTGTGCCACCAGATACAGAACGGACACGGTGACCGAGGAAGTTCCCGCCGCGATCCGCACGGGCCGCTCGCTCATCCGCGCGGCGACCACGTCGGCGAGCGTGAACCGCCCGCAGTTGCGCACCAGTTCGGCGACCAGGAACAGCACCACGAGCCAGGCGACGAGGAAGCCCACCACGTACAGCATGCCGTCGTAGCCGTACAGCGCGATGAGCCCGGTGACACCGAGGAAGGAGGCGGCCGACATGTAGTCGCCCGCGATGGCAAAACCATTCTCCATCGGGGAGAAGAGCCGCCCGCCCGCGTAGAACTCCTCCGCCGAACCGTGCCGGTTGCGGCTCACCCAGGTCGTGATCCCCAGGGTGACGGCGACGAACCCGCTGAACAGCAGCAACGCCAGCGTCTGATGATTGCCGGTCACAGAACACCGCCTCGCACACCACGCGTCAGTTCCTGGGTGTCCCACCGCAGTTCAAGCGCGGCCCGGTCCCTGCGCAGCCGCGCATGGCGGGCGTACGCCCAGGTCAGCAGGAACGTGGTGAGGAACTGCCCGAGCCCCGCGACCATCCCCACGTTCACGGCACCCGCCACCGGCCGGGCCATCAGCCCGGGCGCGGTCGTCGCGGCCACCACGTACGCCACGTACCAGGCGAGGAAGACGACCATGCCCGGCACCACGAACCTCAGATACCGGCTGCGCACCTCCTGGAAGGCCGCACTGCGCTGCACGTCGAGATACACGTCCCCGGCCCGCAGCACCGGTTCCCCGTCCTCCCTGCGCGCGGCAGGCACCTCGGGAGCAGGCGCCCCCGTGCCGTCCAACTCGCCCCAGCCGGACGCGAGTGCGTCGTACCACGGGTCGTGGTACCTCACCTTTCCGGATGCCTCTGCGGGGGTCAGGTCACGACCTTCGTGGTTCTCGGCCGGACCCTCGTGACCACTCGCGCCACCGCGGGGACGACCGTTGCTTGACTGCATGCCCAAGGATGGACAGAACGGGAAGATCCCCGACTCTTCTTCTCCCGGGTCTTCACCCCATCAGGTGACTCAACCCGCTGGTGGCCGCACCAGTCCCTTCCCGTAGGCGTAACGCACCGCCTGCGCACGGTCCTTGAGGCCCGTCTTGGCGAACATGTTGTTGATGTGGGTCTTCACGGTCGCCGTGGAGACGTGCAGTTTGCGGGCGATCTCCTGGTTGGTAAGCCCCTCGGCGATCAGCACCAGCACCTCGGTCTCCCGCGTGGTGAGCCCGTCCGGCGGCTCGGCGGGACCCGGCGAGGCCTGCGGCCCGGGGTCCGACAGGCGTTCCAGCAGCCGCCGTTGGATGCTCGGCGACAGGCCCGCGTCCCCGGAGAGCACGCTCTCCACGGCCCGTACGATCTCGTCGCCGCCCGCGTCCTTGGTGAGGTAACCGCGGGCCCCCGCGCGCAGCGCCGGGAAGAGTGACGCGTCGTCCGCGAAGGTCGTGAGCACCACGACCTGCGTTCCGGGATGCTCCGCACGGATCCGCCGGGTCGCCTCGACACCGTCGCAGCGGGGCATGCGCAGGTCCATCAGGACCACGTCCGGGGCGAGTTCGGCGACGAGCCGCACCGCCTCGTCCCCGTCGCCCGCGGCGCCGACGACCTCGATCCCGGAAAGCAGTCCCAGCAGCATCACGATGCCTTCCCGTACGACGGTCTGGTCGTCCGCGACCACGACCCGCGCGGGCTTCTTCACGGCCTCCTCCGTCATGCGGGCACCTTCAGCGTCACCACGAATCCCTCCTCCTCCGGCCCGGCCCGCAGTGAACCGCCCAGCAACTCGGCGCGTTCCCGCATGCCCAGGAGACCGTACCCACCTCCCGCACCGGTCAGTTCACCGGGCGAACCGCCCGAGTCCCGTACGTCCAGCCTCACTTCGTGCTCGCCGTACTCCAGCCGCAGCAGCACCTTGGCGCCCGGTGCATGCTTGCGGACGTTCGTCAGGGCCTCCTGCGCCACCCTGCGCACGGCCTGCGAGGCCTCGGCCGAGAGCTGCCGCCGATCACCCGTAACGGTGACCTCCGCACCGGCGGTCGTAGCGACGATCTCGGTCAGGAAGTCCTCCAGCGGGGTCATCTCACCCCGCAGCGCGGACAGGGCCTGCCGGGTCTCGGCGAGGCCGTCCCGGGCCATTCCCCGTGCGGCCGCGACCCGTTCGAGAATCGTCTCCCGGTCGGCGCCCCGCTCGATGAGCAGCCGGGCCGCCTCCAGGTGCACGAGCTGGGCCGAGAGGCTGTGTGCCAGCACATCGTGGATCTCCCGGGCTATACGGGCCCGCTCCGCCAGCGCGGCCGACTCCGCCTCGGCCGCGCGGGCCATGCGTTCCTGGGCGAGCAGCCGCTGGGCGTTGCCCCGCGCCTCGGCGTCAAGGCGGAGCGTGTATCCGGCGAGGGCGAGTCCGGCCGTCGTGACCGCGGTGGTCAGCCACACGTCCTTGTTGACCGCGGCGAAGGTCGCGAGGGAGACCGATGTCACGGGCAGCGCGACGGCGATGGGCAGCCTCTCCAGCGAGCTGACCGCGCAGCCGCACCAGACGACGAGAGCCGGGACGGTGAAGTCGGCCGCCTGTCCCGCTATGGCGATTCCGAGGAGCGCGGCGATGAGTGCCAGCGACGGCCAGAGTCTGTGGGCGAGGGTGGTGCGCCAGAAGCCCCAGGCGAGGGCTGCGGTCACGAGGATTCCGGCAATGCCGCCGGCGAGGGCCCAGCCGTGGAGGTGGTGGCCGGTGAAGGCGCCCCACAGCAGCATGCCGATCACCAGCAGCCGGACGGCCCAGGCGAGCAGACGCCGGGGCCGTGAGACGCCTGCTCGGCTCAGCGCCTCCCGCGAGGGCCAGCGCGTCCACGCGTTCTCCGTCACGCGCGCTCCTTCCGGGCGGGCGGCGCCATGCCGAAACCGTACGCCGCAGCGGATCCGGCCGTCCCGGTGAAGGACTGGGCCCGCCAGGTCAGGACGCCGGAGCGGACCAGCAGCGTCGCCGCGAGGCCGAGCATCAGGGCGGCGGAGCTGTTCTGGTGCACGCCGATCAGCGCGCCCAGGGCGCTGAGGCCGACGCGCAGGGCTATCCCGACGATCCAGACGCCGCCGCTCGCCTTGGTGCTCTTGCTCCAGACTGAACCGTCCGTCTCGGCCCACAGGCGTGTGGTCCAGGCCCAGCCGGCTCCGGTGGCCAGCGCGATGAGCAGCTCGACGCCGAGCAGGAGGGCCGATTCGGTGTGGTGGTGCGCGTCGAGTATGCCGGGCTCGCGGAGGGCGACGACCGAGAGGACGGCGGGGAGGAGCCACCAGCGCCGGTCGGTCCCGATCTGGCGAGCGCTGAACTGTCGCACGATCACCAGGGCGGCGACGGCCACGATCACCAGTGCGTTGACGAGCCCGGACATCAGAGCCTCCGTGAGCGGAAGGGGATGTCGGCCGCGAGCGCTGCCGACGCCTTCGAAGCTACGGAAATTCGCAGGTCGGCAGATCGGCGCCAGGGTGGATCGTGGGTGGATCCGCCGACCGCACCGACCTCCACCCACGGGTGGAGCAGACCGACGGCGCCGGGCACCGGCCGGTGCCTCGGTTCCGGGCCCGGATCGGGCTCGGAACGGGACCGGAGCCGATGTCCGGCGCCGTCGGTCACACGTCGACGGTCAGGCGTCGATCCGCGACCGGTCCAGTGTCGCGGCCGAGCTGGAGATGAACTCCTTGCGCGGTGCCACGTCGTTGCCCATCAGCAGATCGAAGACCTGCTCGGCCGCTTCCAGGTCGGAGAGGTTGATCCGGCGCAGAGTGCGGTGACGGGGGTCCATCGTGGTCTCGGCCAGCTGGTCGGCATCCATCTCGCCGAGACCCTTGTAGCGCTGGATGGAGTCCTTGTACCGGACGCCCTTGCTCTGGAACTCCAGCAGCTTTTCGCGCAGTTCGCGGTCCGAGTACGTGTAGACGTACTTGTCCTGGCCCTTCTTGGGCTGGACGAGCTCGACGCGGTGCAGCGGCGGCACCGCGGCGAACACCCGGCCGGCCTCGACCATGGGCCGCATGTAGCGCTGGAAGAGTGTCAGGAGCAGACAGCGGATGTGGGAGCCGTCCACGTCGGCGTCGGTCATCATGATGATCTTGCCGTAGCGGGCCGCGTCGATGTCGAAGGTGCGGCCCGATCCCGCTCCTATGACCTGGATGATGGCGCCGCACTCGACGTTCTTCAGCATGTCGGTGACGGACGACTTCTGGACGTTGAGGATCTTGCCGCGGATCGGCAGCAGTGCCTGGAACTCGGAGTTCCGGGCGAGCTTGGCGGTACCGAGCGCGGAGTCTCCCTCGACGATGAACAGCTCGCTGCGCTCGACGTCGTCGCTGCGGCAGTCGGCGAGCTTGGCGGGCAGCGAGGAGGACTCCAGGGCCGTCTTGCGGCGCTGCGCGTCCTTGTGCTGCCGGGCCGCGATACGCGTACGTGCCGCGGCGACGGCCTTCTCCATGACCACCCGGGCCTGGGCCGCCGCGTCGCGCTTGGTCGAGGTCAGGAAGTCCTTGAACTCCTTGGTGACCACGTTGGTGACGATACGGCGGGCCGCCGACGTACCGAGCACCTCCTTGGTCTGACCCTCGAACTGGGGTTCGGCGAGCCGGACGGTGACGACCGCGGTGAGGCCCTCCAGCGCGTCGTCCTTGACGACGTCGTCCTCGGCGACGCGCAGCAGTTTCTTGGCGCGCGCCACCTCGTTCATCGTCTTGACGATGGCCTGCTCGAAGCCGGCCACATGGGTGCCGCCCTTGGGGGTGGCGATGATGTTGACGAACGACTTGAGGTTCGTGTCGTAACCGGTCCCCCAGCGCAGCGCGATGTCGACGCCGAGTTCGCGTGTGACCTCGGTGGGTGTCATCTGGCCGTGGTCGTCCAGGACGGGCACCGTCTCCTTGAAGGTGCCCTGACCCGACAGACGCAGTACGTCGCAGACCGGCTTGTCGGTCGCCAGGTACTCGCAGAACTCGCTGATGCCGCCGTCGAAGCGGAAGGACTCCTCGCCCTTGCTGCCGCCCTCACCGAGGCCGTACTCGTCGCGGACGACGATGGTCAGGCCGGGCACCAGGAACGCCGTCTGGCGGGCCCGCTGGTGCAGGTTCTCCAGGGAGAGCTTGGCGTCCTTGAGGAAGATCTGGCGGTCGGCCCAGTAGCGCACGCGCGTGCCGGTGCGGGTCTTGGGGATCCGCTTGGTCTTGCGCAGGCCACCGGGCTCGAACGCGGCGTCGGGGCCGACCGCCGTGAAGGAGCCGGGCACACCGCGCCGGAAGCTGATGGCGTGGACGCTGCCATTGCGGTCGACCTCGACGTCGAGCCGCGCGGACAGGGCGTTCACCACGGAGGCACCCACGCCGTGAAGACCGCCGGAGGCGGCATACGAGCCGCCGCCGAACTTACCGCCGGCGTGCAGCTTGGTCATGACGACCTCGACACCGGAGAGGCCGGTCTTGGGCTCGACGTCGACCGGGATGCCCCGGCCGTTGTCCCGCACCTCCACGGAGGCGTCGTCGTGCAGGATCACCTCGATGTGGTCGCAGTAGCCCCCGAGGGCCTCGTCCACGGAGTTGTCGATGATCTCCCACAGACAGTGCATCAGGCCACGGCTGTCGGTCGACCCGATATACATGCCCGGGCGCTTGCGTACGGCCTCTAGCCCCTCAAGGACGAGCAGGTGCCGCGCGGTGTAGTTGGAACCGTCCCGGTCTGCTCCTGCCAGCAGCGCTGTCGACGGCACGGACGTTTCGGCGGTCACGCGGTTCGCTCCTCGCTGAATTTCAGATGAGGCCCTTTTGGGTAAGGGCCCGGCTTCGGTTGCCGTTCAGAGGGTACCGAGGCCTGGTAGAGCCGTTGTAACGCCACCCTCGTCTCCTCCTCACAGTAGTCCAGGGTCGTATACCTGTTCGATCCCTCGATGGAGTGAAGTACATATCACGTTCCCTTCGGGGCATGAACCATTTAGGCTCCGGGCACGTCCTCATGAACAACCGGCAACCCAGCCGGGAGGACCGACCCCGACCCACAGCGCGAACCCGTACAGACACATAGACACGCAATACGGCACATTCGCCGCCAACCGGCAGCAAACAACCGCCCCGGAAGAATCTTTCGAGGAAAAGCCCAGAGCGGGAACGTTTTCGGGCTGGTTGGATGTTGACCCTGGTACGACAGCTCGTCGAGCTAGAGAAGAGGCGACGTGACTACTGTTCTGACCCCCGCGAGCCCGCTGACGGCCGCCGATCGCTGCGACCGCTGCGGCGCCCAGGCATACCTGCGCGTCGTCCTGCTCAGCGGCGGAGAACTGCTCTTCTGCGCCCACCACGGCCGCAAGTTCGAGCCGGAACTCAAGAAGATCGCCGCTGAGATACAGGACGAGTCGGAGCGACTGACCGCCGCTCCCGCAGCAAGCACTCCTGAAGAAGAGCGCTGACACTTCGCGTCCACGACGAGCCAGCACCGGCACAGGCCGGCGACGGGCGGCCCCACTCCTGAACCACAGGAGTGGGGCCGCCCGTCCTCGTATCCGCCGATGCCCCTCAGTGGCTGTCAGACGCCCTTGTGCGGGCCCGCTGCGCCGCGATGGCGGCCCAGCGTCCGCAGGACGTCGGACACCCGGGTGTAGACGCCCGGGCTCCCGGCCCGCCCGCACCCGCTGCCCCACGACACGAGCCCGATCAGGCGGCCCTGCGCGACCAGCGGTCCCCCGCTGTCTCCCTGACAGGCGTCACGGCCCCCCTGGAGCTCTCCGGCGCACAGCATGGCCTCGGGGAGGTAGGTGCCGTCCGCGCCGCCCGGATACGCCTCCTCGCAGCGGGCGTCGGGCAGCACGTGGAGGCGCGCGGCGTGCAGGCTGCCCGCGTAGTCCCCGCCCCCGCTGAGATCGCCCCAGCCGTAGACCGTGGCGGCCGTGCCCGCCCGGTAGGCCGTGTCGCCCGTGGCCGCCATCCCGATCACCGAGCTCTGGGGCAGCGGTGCGGCGAGGGTGAGCACGGCGAAGTCGCCGGCGTTGCTGACGGTGTCGTAGTCCGGGTTGACCCACACGTCCCGTACCGCGATCGCCTGGCCGCTGCCCGAGAGCAGGTCCGTACGGCCCGCGAGGACCTTGAGGTCGCCCGCGCGGTTCGGTGGCGCACCCAGGACGTCGTCGCCCATGCAGTGGGCCGCGGTAAGCACGGTGGTCCGGGCCACGGCGACACCGCCGCAGAACTGTCCCGCCCGGGTACCCCCGAACCGGTCACGGCTGGACAGGGCCACCGTCCAAGGGCTCTCCGAGACATCGACCGGGAACCCCCCGACGACGATGCTGTCGGCGGCCGCGGGGGCCGCGGAGACCAGCGGTATGGCGGACGCGGCAGCCGCCAGGACCAGCGGCCGGGTCAGCGCCCGGGCAAAGGGACGACGCATGCACGTTCCTCACTCTGGGATGGTCTTGAGAGACCCAGAGTGATCCAGCGCACCGAGCCGCGCACCCGCGGCCGACACGAAGGCCCGGCTCCCTGACGGGAAACCGGGCCTTCCGTGTCGTACGACTACGACCTAGTCGAGGTAGTCCCGCAGCACCTGCGAACGCGACGGGTGGCGCAGCTTCGACATGGTCTTGGACTCGATCTGGCGGATGCGCTCACGGGTGACCCCGTACACCTTGCCGATCTCGTCGAGGGTCTTCGGCTGACCGTCGGTGAGACCGAAGCGCATCGAGACCACACCGGCCTCGCGCTCGGACAGGGTGTCCAGGACGGAGTGCAGCTGCTCCTGGAGGAGCGTGAAGCTGACCGCGTCGGCCGGGACGACGGCCTCGGAGTCCTCGATGAGGTCACCGAACTCACTGTCGCCGTCCTCACCCAGGGGGGTGTGCAGGGAGATGGGCTCGCGGCCGTACTTCTGGACCTCGATGACCTTCTCCGGGGTCATGTCGAGTTCCTTGGCCAGCTCCTCCGGGGTGGGCTCGCGGCCCAGGTCCTGGAGCATCTGGCGCTGCACGCGCGCGAGCTTGTTGATGACCTCGACCATGTGCACCGGGATACGGATGGTGCGGGCCTGGTCGGCCATCGCGCGGGTGATCGCCTGACGGATCCACCAGGTGGCGTACGTGGAGAACTTGTAGCCCTTGGTGTAGTCGAACTTCTCGACCGCGCGGATGAGACCGAGGTTGCCCTCCTGGATGAGGTCCAGGAACAGCATGCCGCGGCCGGTGTAGCGCTTGGCCAGGGAGACCACCAGGCGGAGGTTTGCCTCCAGGAGGTGGTTCTTGGCGCGGCGGCCGTCCTCGGCGATGATCTCCAGCTCGCGCTTGAGCTTGGGGGCGAGCTTGTCGGCGTTCGCCAGCTTGTCCTCGGCGAACAGACCCGCCTCGATGCGCTTGGCGAGCTCGACCTCCTGCTCGGCGTTGAGGAGGGGGACCTTGCCGATCTGCTTGAGGTAGTCCTTGACGGGGTCGGCCGTGGCACCGGCAGCGGCGACCTGCTGCGCGGGCGCGTCGTCCTCGTCCTCGTCGGAGAGTACGAAGCCGGCGCTCTCGGCGCCCTCGGGCTCGTCCCCGGTCTTGCCGGGGGTCTCCTCGACGGCCTCGTCGTCAACGAGCTCGGCGTCGTCCTTCTTGGCGCTGGTCTTCTTGGCCGCCGCAGCGGTCGTCTTCTTGGCGGCGACCTTCTTGGCGACCGTCTTCTTGGCAGGCGCCGCCTTCTTGGCAGCCGCCTTCTGGGCGTCGTCCTCGGCGGGAGCGTCGGCGAGGGGCGCCGCCGGAGTCGCGGTGGCGGTGGCCTTCTTGGCGGTCACCGTCTTCGCGGCGACCGTCTTGGTGGCGGTGCGCTTGGCCGGACTCTTCGCTGCGACGCTCTTTCGGGTGCGCTTGGGCTCCGCGGCACTGACCATCAGCGTCACACCCTCTTCCTCGAGGATCTGGTTGAGGCTGCGCAGTACGTTCTTCCACTGAGTGGCCGGAATCTGGTCAGCTTCGAAGGCCCGACGCACGTCATCGCCGGCGATCTGCCCCTCAGCCTTTCCCCGCTCGATGAGCGCCATGACAGAGACGGACTCGGCGATCTCCGGCGGGAGCGTACGGGATGTGCTGGCCGACACGAACAACCTCTCGGAACGATGGAAAACGGCTTCCGGCCCCGTCCGGTACGGACAGGAACCGACGACCGCCGACTTGGGGATGGGCCGACGGCGCGGGCTGGAGCCGGGAAGAAGCACAGCGCCTTGAACGGCGTCCGTATTCCCTTCCGCGGCTGTCACCTCTTAGGTCATCGCGCAGTTCCCGCGAGCGTTACGCCCAATCTGCGTGGCCCGAGTCACACCCCGTAAGCGCTCAAAAACGGTCAGACACGGGCAGATGAGGTCACCCAGGGCCGCAAGAGGTACTTCTCAGCGAGATCCGACCCCCGTCGCGCCGCCGGACCCCGCCGGTTCCCGGAGGATCCTGCGGGGTCCGGCGGAAGACGGCGACCAGGCCGGGCGGCGCCACGGGAGCGCGACGCACCTCGACCGCGCCCGCCACCCCGCGCGTCAGTGCTCGCGCGGAGCGGGCACCACGCGCTCCACCTCGGGGTGCACGATCAGCAGCTGCCGCATGGCCGCCTCGGCCGCCGCGCCGTCGCCGGCGGCGAGGGCGTCGACGATCCGGGCGTGGTGCGCCAGGGAGGCGTCGTTCGGCCGGTCACAGCCCGTGACCGGGCCGCCGGAAACCTGGAGGGCCGACGAGACGATCCCGGAAAGGTGCTCCAGCATGCGGTTGCCCGCGACCTGAATAAGCAGCGAGTGGAACTCGGCGTCCGCGCGGGAGAAGGTCAGCGCGTCGCCCTGCGCCATGGCGTGACCCATGATCTCGACCATGTCGGAGAGGCGCTGCTGGACATCCTCGCGCCCGTGCCCGGCGGCGAGGCGCGCGGCGAGCGGCTCGATCGTCCAGCGCAGCTCGCTCAGCTCGCGGCGCTGGTTGTCGCGCTGCGGGCCGAAGGCGCGCCACTCGATGATGTCCGGGTCGAGGAGGTTCCAGTCGCTGACGGGACGCACGCGCGTGCCTACGTTCGGGCGGGCGCTGACCAGGCCCTTGGCCTCCAGGACGCGCAGCGACTCGCGGACGACGGTGCGGGACACCTCGAAGCGCTGACCGATCTCCTCGGGCACCAGCGGACGGTCGGCACCCAGGTCGCCGGAGACGATCATCTGACCCAGCTGCTGGACGAGTTGGCCGTGCAGCCCGCGTCCGCGGCTGCCGGCGGCACGACGGCCCACGCGGCCCAGCTCGGGGTCGGAACCGTCCCAGGAAGGGGCTCCGAGGCGCTCGGTGACGGGCGCCTCGGCATAGGGGTAGCGGTCGAGTTCGCCCGGGCCGGCGAGACCGGAGTCTGCGGAGCGGGCGGCGGTCATCATGGTGTGCGCAAGGGTACTCACGGATCCTTTGTCGGCGTTGGCTCCAACTCCCTTGAGGTCTTTGGTGAAAAGCACACGAAAGGGTGATCGCTCACCCCGTCGCAATTGACGCCTTATCGGAAAGAAATGGGCTTTCTCCGGGGAGTTGTGCGCAGAGCGGGACCCGAAGGGTGCGCACGGTCGTCATCGGACCCTGCTACGCAGGGTCGTGAGCAGGTACGCGCAGAGCAGTGCGGTAAGCGACAACGTCAGTGCCCCGCCCACGGGTTGGACGATCACTCGCGCCGCCGCGGACAGATACCGCTCACCCCCGAAGGGCCACTGCAGCAGGAACACCTTCCGCAGCCGCAGGGGAAGGCCCGCCGCTGCCCGCACGGCCGGACCTTCCAACGCCTTGTGCACGAGCGGCACGACGAGAATCGGTACGGCGACCACCGCGGCGAGCCCGGCCGTGGTGGACCGGAAGATGCCCGCGGCCAGCACTCCGGCCCAGGCGCACCCGACGACGAGACCGGTCCAACTCGCGCTCGTCGAAAGCCAGTCGGCGGGAACCTGCGCGAACTCTCGTCCGTATACGAGATAGAGCACTTCGGCGTCGCAGCCCACCGTGAGGAAGCCCAGCAGCAGCGCGGTGGCCGCGGAGACGAGGAGCTTCGCGAGGAGCAGCCCCATCCGCCGGGGGACGGTGCCGCGGTCCGCCGCCAGGGCAGGGTGCCGGAACTCGTCGCCGAAGGCGAACGCCCCGAGCAGTCCCGCGCCGAGTGCCGCGGGCGGCAGCGGCAGTTCCCGTGGCCACGCGGCCAGCAGGCGCGGCTGCGGGGTGTGCCCGATGCGGGCCAACAGCAGTGCGGTGAGGGCGGACACGACGAGCACGGCGGCCCCGGTGAGGAACCCGGTGCCGATACCGGTGGCCCGGCGCAGCTCGTAGCGGAGCGGGCGCAGCGGACTGGGGGCGGAGCGGACGGAGATGGGGGGCGGGAGCGGCGACAGGGCGTCGAGAGCGGCGGCTCGCGAAGGGCGCGGGGCACGCGCGGACGGCAGGGTACCGGTTGCCTCTTCGGGGTCGATGAGAGGGACCAGTCGGGAGCGGGCGGGACGCGGCGCGCGGAGGCCGGGTGTCGCAGGGGTGCTTGCAGTGACCGGCTGAGCCCCAGGGTCAACGGCGGTGTCCCGCAGGGGGCTGACGGCGGTTTCCTGAGCCTCGTACGGCGGGTGGGCTCGGGCGACTGGTTCAGGTTCTTCGGCGGTGGAAGGCTCCGAGGTGTGCAGCGCAGGTGCGCTCGGCGGCGACGGCTGCTCGGCGGACGGTACGTCCGCGAGAGGCGATTCCGTCACGGTCGGCGACGAGGGGGTCGGCACGCGCGGCTCGTCACCGGTTTCCGGCTCGCCCCTGGGGGACGTACCGGCCCCGGGCCCCATGTCGCCGATCTCGTCGGCGAGTTGGTGTACGAGGATGTCGTGCCGGAACGCCGTCTCGCCGACGTCCGCGCACGTACTGCCGTACACGGAAAGGCGGTTGCCCTCCTCTCGTACGACTTCGACGGAGCGGTGCGCGGTGCGGGCCTCCTTGGTGAGGAGGGCGGCGAGGCGGGCGGCATGCGGGGTGCGGACGGCGACGCGGGGGCGCAGCCGGGTGCGGGCGAAGTCTCCGGCCTCCTGGTCGGCGACGAGTCTGCCCTGTTCGAGGGTGACGACCCGGTCGGCGCTGCGGGCGGCCTCCTTGGGTTCGGCCGTGCTGAACAGGACCGTGCCGCCCTGGGCGGCATGCGCGCGCAGCATGCCGTACAGCCAACGGCTTTCGCGGGCGGAGAGCGCGTCCGCGGGTTCGTCCAGCACCAGTGTGTGCGGGTCGGACAGCAGAGCGCAGGCGAGTCCCAGGCGGCGGTCCATGCCGCGGGCGAGGCTGCCGAGGCGTTCGTCGCGCAGGCTGACGAGGCCGACCACTTCGAGGACCTCGTCGGCCCGCCGGGCCGGAACACCCGCCGCGGCACACAGCATCCGCAGATGGCCGCGGACCGAACGGGCCGGATGTCCCGGCACGTCGCCCAGGAGCACTCCGACCTCGCGCGACGGGTGGGCGATGCGATGCAGGGGGCGGCCCCTGAAGTAGGTGATTCCACGCCCCTGTTGGAGTTCTAGCATGAGCCTGAGCGCGGTCGTCTTCCCCGCACCCGGGGCTCCGAGGAGTGCGGTGACACTGCCCGCACGGGCCTCGAAGGAGACGTCGTCGACGGCGGGTGGATGCTCCTTGCGGGCGTTGCTGGTCAGTCCGAAGGCCTGGATCACCCACAGCAAGATAGCGCGCTATGTCCGTTTTTTCGGGTACCGAACGGCCTGCTCGGCAACGCTTGGTCGTACCGTTCGAGGTGCTACGACGTCACACCTCGGGGCGCAGCATCGGCGGGTTGAGCAGCGTGGCCCCGCCGGCCCGGAACAGCTGCGCCGGGCGGCCGCCCTGACGGGTCGTCGTACCGCCGGTCGGGACGAGGAAGCCGGGCGTGCCGGTCACCTTGCGATGGAAGTTGCGCGGGTCGAGCGCCACGCCCCACACCGCCTCGTAGACGCGGCGCAGTTCGCCGACAGTGAATTCGGTGGGGCAGAACGCCGTGGCCAGGGACGAGTACTCGATCTTCGAACGGGCGCGCTCCACCCCGTCGGACAGGATCTGCGCATGGTCGAAGGCGAGCGGCGCCACCGGATCGCCGTCGCGTCCGAAGCCGCCCCGTTGCAGCAACTCCTCGACGGGTGCCCAGCGAGCGTTGCTGGCGTCACCGCCGGCGCGGGGTGCGGGCAGGTCGGGGGCGAGTGCGAGGTGGGCGACGCTGACGACGCGCATCCGCGGGTCGCGCTTGGGGTCGCCATAGGTCGCGAGCTGCTCCAGATGCGCTCCGTTGTCCTGGACGGGGACGGCCGGGTCGTGGGTGCGCAGTCCCGTCTCCTCGGCCAGTTCGCGGGCGGCGGCCTGGGCCAGATCCTCGTCGGCCCGCACGAAGCCGCCCGGTAGCGCCCAGCGTCCCTGAAAGGGCGGCTCGCCCCTGCGTACCGCCAGCCCGCACAGAGCATGGCGGCGCACGGTCAGCACGACCAGGTCCACGGTGACGGCGAAGGGCGGATACGCTGACGGGTCGTAGGACATGCGGCGATCATAGTCGTCTGCCTGACGATAAACACTCCCTTCGTCGGTACCGCCGTGACTGATCCACTTCGGTGCGATACGCGGTTGATTCTCCGCTTCCGGCCGTCGGCCGACACGCACTAGTGCGAGGTCACGCCCCCAATTGCAGGCCGTCGGCGGCCTCCTCGACCATGGCGACACCGAGTCGGCCGACCCGTACGGAGAAGGGGGCGCCGGCGATCCGGAGTCCCGTCAGGCCGATCTCGCCCAGGGGCGCGCTGCGGACCGGACGGAGGGTGACCGTCCCGGCGGGGGCGTCGGGGCGGATGCCCGCGAGGGTGGTCAGCAGCAGTACTCCGGCGGCGGCTGCCGTGGCCGCCGGGCGGCAGGCTGCCGGGTGAGGAAGGGGAGCGCTCCCCTCCGTGCGCTGTTCCCCCGCGTACATCTCGGGGAGCCGGTGTCCGAATGCCTCGGCCGCCGCCAGGACGCCGAGCAACAGCGAGGTGGCCTCCTTCTCGTAGCCGCCGGTGGCCAGGCCCGCGACGGCGATCGCCGTCTCCTGCACCCGCACGGCCCCGCTCCGGTGACCGAACGGGCTGAATCCCGGTTCCTTCGCGCCCAGACCGCGCAGTCCCCAGCCCGAGTCCATGGCCGGGCCGCCGAGCAGCCGGGCGAGTTGTTCGGCCCGCGCCTTGTCGAGCAGGCCGGGTGCGTACTCGCCGCCGCCCAGGAGTCCGGTGTCGAGGAGATGGGCCGCGGTCGCGCCGAGGTGCGGCACGAGGCGACCGTCCAGAATCTGGGCCGCCGCCGGGCGACCGCCGCCCAGGTCTCCGATCCAGAAGTCCGCGCGGAAGGCGGTGCGCAGCTCCTGGGCCCACTGCCGGAGTCCGGCACCACCAGGTCTGCCGAACGCGTCCAACAGATCGGCACCGAGCAGTGCTGCCCGGTGGGCGTGGGCCTGTGTCTCGCAGCGGACCGGTCCACCGGGATGCGGGTCGCGCAGATAGGTGCCGTCGCCCACTGTGGTCCGCAACCAGGTCAGACAGCGCTCGGCGGCCGGCAGCAACTCCTGCGTCTCCTGCTCCGGGAGCCCCCAGCGGCGGGCCTCCGCGAGCAGCACCGGAAAGAGCAGGGTCGCCTCCGTGCCCGTGCAGCCCGGCGGCAGATGGGCGCCGGCGTCGCGGCGCGGCCCCGGGATCATTCCGAACTGTGCTCCGTGGCGCGGCAGTTGGGTCCGGGCCAGGGTCCGCAGTGTGCCCGCGGCGAGCCGGGTACCGAGGGGCAGCGTCATACGGGCCGCCGTGAGCGACTCCGCCGGGGCCAGGCCGCACCGCCAGGGCGCCCCGGCGGCCAGGTGTGTGTCGGAGGGGTGCGCGGGGTCGCGCAGCAGCAGCGCCTGGAGATCCTCGACGCTGGTCCGCAGCAGCGCCTGGGCTCGGGGGTCGTCACCGGCCGCCCGTGCGGAGGCCAGTGGGCTGGTCGCTCCGTGGCCCACAGCCCGGACCGGTCCCGCACCGTCCGGCCGTACCCGCAGTTCCACGCTCACCGTACCGCCCGGTGGGAGTTCGAACTCCCAGCGCAGTAGTCCCGCGGAGGCCAGTGCGTCGGCGGGCGGCGGGTCGGCGGTGACCGTCGAGTTCCCGGTGGCGCCGGACCAGCGCAGCCCGGAGTCGTGCACGGTGGCCGGGAGTTCGGGTCCCGTGACGCCCGCGGCGATCGCGCCCAGGTCCGCCAGGTCGGTGCCGAGCGCCACCTCGACCGGCAGTCGCAGCGGGCGCCAGGACACGCTGCGCAGGGTGATGCGCTCCGTACCGTCGGCGTGCCGGGTCCGCTCGACCACGAGGTCGGGGTCCGGACCGCAGTCCGGGGACACCCGCACGGTTCCGACGAACCGCGCGCGGTCGGCCGCCGTCATCCTGGCCTGCACCGCCAGCGGTTCACGTCCGGCCACCCGCACCTGACAGCGGGAGAGCACTCGCCGGCCCGCGCGGTAGAACCCCTCCAGGCCTCGGCCGTTCAGCTGGCCCTGCTCGGTGGAGACGGCGAGACCTGGGAGGGCGACGCAGATCAGCGTGTTGTGGGTGGGCGGCAGTTCGACGGAACGGCGGGGCGTCGGACGAGGCGTGTGCGGCACGGGGCTCTGCGGCGGGGAGAGCGAAGAGGACCGGAGCGGGGATGGCGACGGTGACCGGGACGGGGGTGGCGGTGGACGGCGGATGTAGCCGGGAACCAAGCCCTCCATCGGCCGCTGCGACGGCTGCGACAAGTTTCCGCCAGGGCGGTCACCGGCATCGGGGGGCGGAGTCGGCTGATGCATGGGCGGCTTCTTCTGCGCTCTGTGCGCCTCGGACGTGTTCGGCGCCGGATGGAGAGTCCCGGGAGGACAAGGGCTGTACGGCGTCACGGCCTGATCAGGCGTTCCGCCACTCAGGTGAACGGAACCGGGCTCCACCTGGTCACGCCCGCAGCCCGGGAAGCCGACCGAATGGCGGCGGAGAGAAGGAGACGGACGCGCGGCATCGGCTCCCCGATTCTTGATCACCCGTCCCCCTCAATGCCGTTGCTCCCCGGCAGAGGCCGCTCCGAG
Organism: Streptomyces sp. NPDC050549; assembly: GCF_040655035.1. Classification (NCBI taxonomy): domain Bacteria; kingdom Bacillati; phylum Actinomycetota; class Actinomycetes; order Kitasatosporales; family Streptomycetaceae; genus Streptomyces; species Streptomyces sp. NPDC050549. The sequence goes on along the minus strand of NZ_JBFAJD010000027.1, from coordinate 81,879 downwards.
CAGGTGTCACGGTGTCGCGAACCGCTCTTGCCTGAGGTGCGGCCCCGCGTGCCACCGGGACGCGAGGTGCTCTGTGCCGGCGTGCGGGGCCGGGAGCCGTCCGGTTCCGCAGAACGCGGACGGCCCTCGACTCCGTCGGCGGTACGCGCGCGGCGCCGGCGGCGGGATGCCGTGGACGTTGCCAGCGGTGCCGGGACGTCACCGGCGCCGCTCGCACCCTGGGGTTCGGAACCGTCGGCGGCCTCCGCGTCGCCCGACTCACCGGCGTCCACAACCGCACGGTCCTTCCGTTCCGCGCGCAGGCAGCGGCGGATCGACTCCGGGTCCAGACCCTCGTTGCAGGCCTGGTGCAGGAGGCGGGCGAACAGGTAGTCGGAGTCGGCTCCCAGGGCCATGGCCAAGGCCTCCCGGGCCTCCAGGTCGTCGCCGGTCGACCAGGCGACCCAGCCAGCGAGTGTGAGCGGAGCCGCGGCGTGTTCGCCGTAGGGCCCGACGCAGCGGCGGGCCAGCGCGCGCCAGAGGCGCAGAGCCGGAACCGCCTCGTCGCCCTCCATCCATTCGGCCGCGCGGTCTCGGGTCGTACGGTCCTGAAGGCCGAGGATCAGTGTGGCCGCTTCGTCGTGGGCGAGAAGTTCGTCGTCGCGCAGGTCCGACTGGAGCGCGCCGGACACGGGTGGTGCCGCGGCGAACCGGTTCAGGATCAACCGGGCGAGGTCCAGCGTCTCGTGCGCCACGTCCGCGCGGTAGGAGTCGTCGAGGATGCGAGGCACCAGGGCCGAACCGGCGGCGTCCAGGGCGGCTTCCTGATCCAGTGCGGCGGCCGTCTCCCACGGTTGCAGCCTGCTGCGCAACTCGCGCAGCGTGCCGCGTACTTGGAGCCCCGCGTAGGTCGCCGCGGCGGCCAGCACGGAGGTGCCGGGCAGGCCCATCGGGGATCCGTCGACCGGGCAGCATCCCTCGATCGGGCAGCAGTAGGACCAGAAGCGGCCGTCCGAGATGCAGAGTGCCTCGATGACCGTCACATCGAGACGGCCGCACTCGGTGCGCAGGCTCTGCACCAGCGGACGCAGCCGCTCCATGACCTGGCGCCCCGACTCGCCGGGCGCCGGCTCCTGGCAGACGTAGGCGATCATCTGCTCGGGCCGGGTTCCCCTGCGCTCGCTGCCGGTCACCAGGCCGTGGGCCAACTGCCGTGCTACGGAGGCCCAGTCGTCCGCGCCGGCGGGAATGCCGAGTCGGGCTCGGCCGCCGAAGCGGCCCCGACCGCCGCGATCGTGCAGGGCGACGAGGACGATGCTGTCCTCGGGACGGTATCCGAGGAGGTAGGGCAGGGCGTCGGCGAGTTCGGCCGGGGTGCGCAGGGTGACCTGGTGGTCGGCGCCGTGTCGGTCGTACGCGGTGGGCTCGATGTCGCCGTTTTCGGAGGATCCGGTTGTTTCGCTGTGATTCGTCATGCGTTGACGATCTCGCGAATCGCCCCATTCCGCTTGAGCCTGTGGATAAGTCCGGTCAGGGGCACGTCATATGGAGTTCGGTGCGGCCAAGTCGACCCGGGCGACCGGGACATGCGAACCGGAATCGCACGCTCGGCCACCTGCCCACACGGATCCCGATACGAAATCTCACCCCGCCGCAGCGAGGACCAGCGGAAGAACCTGTTCGCCGCCTGCCCGGCGGAGCAGGCGCGCGGCGACCGCCAGGGTCCAGCCCGAGTCGGTGTAATCGTCCACGAGTAGGACGGGACCGGGATTGGCGGCCAGGGCGACGGCCAGTTCTTCGGAGACGGCGAAGGCGTCGGACAGCGCCCTGAGGCGTTGGGCGGAGTTGCTGCGGCGTGCAGCGTGCGTGCCGTCCGGGCCGGTGTGCGTCAGGGTGCCCAGGAGGGGGAGGCGGCCGATGGTCGCGATGCCCTGGGCGAGGGAGCCGACCAGTTGCGGACGGGCCAGGGACGGTAGGGCCACGACCCCCACGGGCCGGGCGGAGGCGTCGGTGGCATTCGGCGCCCAACCACCGGGAGAACGCGCCCAGTCGGCGAGGACCGCCACCGCGGCCTTCAGGACGTCGTCGGGGACAGGGCCGTCGGGTGCGTTCTCGGCCAGCAGGGGGCGCAGCCTGTTGCCCCAGCCGATGTCCGACAGCCGTCCCAGAGCGCGCCCCGTGGAGCACTGGTCCTTGGCCGGGATGCGTCCCTTGAGGTCGACGCCCAGTGCGGCCATCCCGGTCGGCCACATCCGGCGCGGCTCGATCTCCGTGCCCGGGCGGTCCAGTTCCTTCGTCGCCCCTGTCAGCGTCTCCGCCGAGACGGAGGAGTCGATCCAGGCGCCCGCGCAGTTGTCGCAACGGCCGCAGGGCACCGCCCCTTCGTCGTCCAGCTGCCGGCGCAGGAACTCCATCCGGCACTGGGCCGTACTCACGTAGTCGCGCATGGCCTGCTGCTCGGCCGCTCGCTGTTTGGCCACCCAGGCGTACCGCTCGGCGTCGTACACCCAGTCGGCCCCTGTGGCCGCCCAGCCGCCCTTCACGCGCTTGACCGCTCCGTCGACGTCCAGGACCTTCAGCATCGTCTCCAGGCGGCTGCGCCGGAGATCCACCGCTGTCTCCAGGGCCGGTACGGACAGCGGCCGTCCCGCGTCGGCGAGGGCCGAGAGGGTCTGGCGGACCTGTGTCTCGGGCGGGAAGGCCGTATCGGCGAAGTAGCGCCAGATGGCCTCGTCCTCCCTGCCCGGCAGGAGCAGTACGTCGGCGTGGGCCACACCGCGTCCCGCACGCCCCACCTGCTGGTAGTAGGCGATCGGCGAGGAGGGCGAGCCCAGGTGGACCACGAAGCCCAGGTCCGGCTTGTCGTAGCCCATGCCCAGGGCCGACGTGGCGACCAGTGCCTTGACCCGGTTCTCCTGGAGGTCGATCTCGGCCTGCAGCCGGTCGGCGTTCTCCGTCTTCCCGGTGTACGAGGCCACCTTGAAGCCGCGTTGTCGCAGGAATGCGGTGGCCTCCTCGGCGGCGGCCACGGTGAGTGTGTAGATGATCCCCGAGCCGGGAAGCTCGTCCAGATGCTCGGCGAGCCACGCCAAACGGTGTGCGGCGTCCGGGAGTTGGACCACACCGAGCCGCAGGCTCTCCCGCTCCAGCGGGCCGCGCAGCACCAGGGCCTCACCGGCGCCCGTGCCCAACTGCTCGGCCACATCGGCGGTCACGCGCGCGTTGGCGGTCGCCGTGGTGGCCAGCACCGGTACGCCTGCGGGCAGTTCGGTCAGCATCGCCCGCAGCCGGCGGTAGTCCGGGCGGAAGTCGTGTCCCCAGTCGGAGATGCAGTGGGCCTCGTCGACCACCAACAGGCCGGTCGTGGCGGCGAGTCTGGGCAGCACCTGGTCCCGGAAGTCCACAGAGTTGAGCCGCTCCGGGCTGACGAGAAGGACGTCGGTCTCGCCCTTGTCGACCTCTCCGTAGATGGAGTCCCACTCCTCCGGGTTGGCCGAGTTGATGGTGTGCGCCCGGATGCCGGCTCGTGCCGCCGACTCGACCTGGTTGCGCATCAGGGCCAGCAGCGGCGAGATGATCACCGTGGGGCCGGAGCCGCGCCGGCGCAGCAGGGCGGTGGCGACGAAGTACACCGCCGACTTGCCCCAGCCGGTGCGCTGCACCACCAGCGCGCGCCGGCGCTCCTCCACGAGAGCCGCCACCGCCTGCCACTGGTCCTCGCGCAGCCTCGCCGTACCGCTCGGATCGCCGACCAGCTCGGCGAGGATGGCGTCGGCTTCGGCACGCAGCTCCTGGTTGCTCATGCCCCCATGCAACCTCACGCCACTGACAACGGCCCAATCCTCCGCCGCGGTGAACAGGCGCTTCCGGCCGTCCTGACCGCCTGTCCCGGGCGCCCCACGCCCCCTGGCCCACCTGCACCCTCTGGACCTTCCGCACCTCAATGGCGTACGAAAGTGTCGTGCTCCAACGTCCCAGGCGTCGTCGGACGACGCATTGGGTAGGGATATAAGCCACAGACCATCAGATAAGTGGCTGTGGCCCCATTTGCTCGTTGCCGCATCCCAGTTCGACAGCAAGAATTGGAGTCCGCTCCCCGCACGGTTCGTCCGTGATCCGGTAGGGCTCTGCTGCGGTGTGCGCTCCCCCGAATCCGACCTCGCCCGCAGTGTGGGCGCGTAGCCGAAGGGAGGACCGTGACCTTCGGATTCGCTCCGTCCTCCGCGGCATCCACGTCGACGTCAGCCGACCTGTCCGCCGCTTCCGCCAACCCTCTGGCCCGTATGCTCGAACCCTCCGAGTGGGCCGCCGCCGGAATCCCCTTGCTGCGCAATCCTCGCGAGGTCGTCAGCGGGCTGCACTCCCGGCATCGCCCGAGACCGGCGACCGCGATCGTGGCCGTCCTCGACCCGGACGAGCGGCTGCTCGCGAGCGCTTCGTTCGTCCGCCGGTCGGCCCCTGCCGACGGCTGGATGTTCCGCAACGCGCTGCTCGCGCAGCTGCGCCGGGTCATCCCGCACGACCTGCGCCGCCGCACCCCGGTGCGCACCGCCGTGCTGCTCTACTGCCGTGAGGGCGACGCGCGTTGGACGGAGGAGGACGGGGCGTGGATGTGGGGGCTGCGTGACGCCTGCACGCTGCACGGGCTGCGCTGCGGGGCGTACATCACGCTGACCCGGGACGGCTGGCAGGTGCTCGGTGAGGGGCGTGGCGGCCGACGCCCGAGCGCGGACTCGGCGCCGGAACCTTTCGCCATGTCCGAGGTACCGCCCCTGCTGCCCCGCACCGGCGGTGCCGCCTCGGAGGTCCTGCGCCGCGCCGCGGCCCGCTGAAACCCGGTCCGGGCTCCTCGCCCGGACCGTACGGCGGTACGAGACCGCTGCTGGAAGTCCGGGCGACGCCGGGAGATTCCTTACGACGCGGGACCGCCCCGCGTGGGTGCTCCCGCCCTGCCGAGTCACCACGCACGGGACGGAACGCCTGCCGAAGGCACCCTTCGTCAACCACGCCCGGTCTTCCGGGCACGCCGAATCGCTCACCGTGCACAGGGACGCGACGCCGCCCGAGGTGGCCACCGTCGGTCTCCGAGAGCCTTCCGGACGTTCCGGAGACGGCTCTCAGACGCCCGCGCCCAGCACCGAGTTGATCTGCTGCGGGTCGCCGCAGACGATCAGCAGGGCACCGGCCCGGCCGAGGGCCAGCGGCAGTGCGGTGGCGGCAACGGTGTCGAGGCCGCCGTTGACGGCGACCACGACGACCGGCCGAGGTGCCGCACGGCCCGCGACGGCGGCGTCCGCGTAGAAGACGTCGTCGCGCGCGTCGTGCTGCGCCCAGTAGGACGCTTCACCGAAGGACAGTTCATGGGCGGCCCACGGGTGCGGCTCGCCGGTGGTGATCACCAGCACGTCACCGGGGGTACGGCCCGACTCCAGAAGCAGGTCCACGGCTTCCTCGGCAGCGTCCAGCGCACCCTCGGCCGAGGCCGGGACGAGCTGGATCTGCGGGGTCGCCACAGCGGTGCCGGAGGAGGCGGGGGCAGCCGGACCGGACGGTCCGGGCTTGACAGCGGCCACGTCACGCGGCGTGCGTTGCGCCGGCGCCGTGGGCCGCAGAGGGCCGGGGCGACCGGGACGCGACGGCGCCGCGGGGCGGGGGCCTGGTACGGGACGGGGGGTCGGCGCGACGCGGCCGCTGGCCGGAGTGGCGCGGGGACCCTGGGCACTCTCGTGAATCTGAGGCTCCTCGGGAATGAGAGGCATGAGCTGATTTTTATCAAACGTTGGCGCCGCTCGCGTCGGCGGGTGGCACATGAGTGCGAGCGGAACGGTCAGAAGTCGAAGCCGAGCTGCCCCTCGATCTCCGGAACGTTTCCCTCCGCCCAACTGCGGGCCTTCTTGAGGTGCCGCCACTGGGGCAGCGCATCAAGATACGCCCACGACAACCGGTGGTACGGGGTGGGGCCCCGCTCCTCCAGCGCGGCCTTGTGCACGGGTGACGGATACCCGGCGTTGGCCGCAAAAGCGAAGTCTGCATGGTCGATGCCCAGTTCGGCCATCATTTTGTCGCGCTGAACCTTGGCGATCACCGAAGCGGCGGCCACCGCCACGCACGACTGATCGCCCTTGATCACCGTACGAACCCGCCAAGGGGTCCCGAGGTAATCGTGTTTCCCGTCGAGAATGACCGCGTCCGGGCGAACCGGCAAGGCCTCAAGGGCACGCACTGCGGCAAGCCGCAGCGCCGCCGTCATCCCCAGGTCGTCGATCTCCTCCGGGGAGGCGTGCCCCAGGGCGTACGCCGTGACCCACTTGCGGAGTTCCTCGGCGAGTTGGGTGCGTCGCCTTACCGCGATGAGCTTGGAGTCGGTGAGACCTTCAGGGGGCCGGCGCAGTCCGGTGACCGCAGCGCAGACGGTGACGGGGCCGGCCCACGCGCCGCGCCCCACCTCGTCGACGCCGGCAATGACCTTGGCTCCGGTCGTGGCGCGGAGTGAGCGCTCGACGGTGTGAGTAGGTGGTTCGTACGGCATGGCGACCTCAGGGTACGCCGCCCGGGACCCCCTGCGACACCCCGGCCTCCCCAGGCCCCCTCAAGACCGTCCCAGCCCGGCTTCACGCACCGCTCGGCCGGAGCAGCGGAAGCACCAACTGGTCGAGCATTTCCTCGATCTCCTGGTCGCTCCATTCACTGCCGCACACCTTCGACCTGTACATCATCATCGCCGGGATGGCGTCGAAGACATAGCCGTTGGACGCGTCGGGGCGAACCTGACCTCGCTCGATTCCCCGGTCGACAGCGTCACGGATCAGCCGGAGTGTCGGTTCCACGACCCCTTCGACGATCACCCCGTGGAAGCGCTCCGCCTGCGCCATGTCACATTCGTGAATCACCGAGCGCAGGGCGGATCCGGGGCGCGAGAACATCGCGTCACGCGCCCGCGTGCACAGCGCCAGCAGATCCGCACGCACATCGCCGAGGTCGGGCATCTCTTCCAGACTTGGCAGTCCGGCCTGCAACGCGTCCGCGACGAGGTCCTCCTTCGAGGACCAGCGGCGGTAGACCGCGGCCTTGCCCGTCTGGGCGCCGGCGGCGACGCCCTCCATCGTGAGGGCGTTCCATCCGACCGTACTGAGTTGCTCCAGTGCGGCGTCCAGGATCGCTTGTTCGAGCACGGCGCCGCGACGGCGGAGGGAGGTCGCCTGAGCGGGGGCGGCCGTCCAGCCCGAAGTAGCCATCTGAGTCTCTCCAGCGAGCAGTGGAATGGGGAATTCCGGGGATTGGGGGCACGTCGCACGGCGGCGACGGGAGACGCGCCATACGCGAGCGAGTTAAGTGAACGCTTGCGTTCACTGTCGGGGACTCACTACCGTTGACGCGGCAGTGAACGCGGGCGTTCACTAACACACTTGTGGGGGACCCATAGTGACAACCTCTCAGTTGACCCAGAAGCCAGAACCAGGAGCGGCCCGCCGGGAGGGACATCCCGGCATCGCGCTCGCGGTCATCGCGGCCTGCCAACTCATGGTGGTACTCGACGCGACGATTGTGAACATCGCTCTCCCGCACATTCAAGCCGCGCTCAGTTTCAGCACCACCGACCTCACATGGGTCGTCAGCGCCTACACGCTCACCTTCGGCGGTCTGCTGCTTCTCGGCGGCCGGGCCGGCGACATCCTCGGCCGGCGCCGGGTGTTCATCACCGGCATCCTGCTCTTCACCTTCGCCTCGCTGCTCGGCGGACTCGCCCAGGAACCATGGCAGTTGCTGGCCGCACGCGTCCTCCAGGGCGTGGGTGGCGCGATCGCGTCGCCCACCTCGCTGGCACTCATCACCACCACGTTCCCCGAAGGCCCGGAACGCAACAGGGCGTTCGGCGTCTTCGCCGCGGTCTCGGCGGGCGGCGGCGCGATCGGTCTGCTCGCGGGCGGCATGCTCACCGAGTGGCTCGACTGGCGCTGGGTGCTCTTCGTCAACGTGCCGATCGGTCTGCTGATCGCCGTGCTCACACCGCTGTACATCAACGAGTCCGAACGGCACACCGGTCGATTCGACATCGCGGGCGCGCTGACCTCGACGGCAGGCATGGCATCCCTCGTCTACGGCTTCATCCGCGCGGCGGACAAGGGGTGGCGCGACAGCCTGACCATCGGGTCCTTCGGCGCGGCGGCCGTCCTGCTGCTGTCCTTCGTGATCATCGAATCCAGGGCCAAGGAACCGATCACCCCGCTCAGGATGTTCGCCGACCGCAACCGCTCGGGCACGTACGTGATCATGCTGAGCCTCGCCGCCGCGATGTTCGGCATGTTCTTCTACATCGTGCTCTTCGTGCAGAACGTGCTGGGGTACAGCCCGATCCAGGCAGGTCTCGCCTTCCTTCCGGTGACGGTCGTGATCGCGGCGGGCGCGGGCCTGTCCCAGCAGTTCCTCCCGCGGTTCGGACCACGGCCGTTCATGCTCGTCGGGTCGGCCCTCGCGGTGATCGGACTGGCCTGGCAGACGCTCATCAGCTCGGACAGTTCGTACGTCGGCGGAGTGCTCGGACCCATGCTGGTGTTCGGCTTCGGCATGGGCCTGAACTTCGTGACGCTGACGATCACCGCCGTGTCCGGTGTCGCCCCGCACGAGGCGGGCGCGGCGTCCGCGTTGCTCAACGCCATGCAACAAGTGGGCGGTTCGCTCGGTCTGTCCATCCTGACCACCGTGTTCGGCTCGGCCAGCAGGGACGAGGCCAAGAAGCAGCTGCCGAAGTTCCTGGCCAATGGATCGGCGCAGCAGAAGCAGGAGTTCACCAAGTCGCACCAGCTGCCCGCGCCTTGGGGGCACGAGGTGCTCGCGCACGGCATCTCGACGGCCTTCGTCCCGGCCGCCGCGATGGCCGTACTCGCCCTGGGCACCGCCTGGTTGGTGATCCGGGTCCGCAAGAGCGACCTCGACGCCCTCGCGGGCACGGCGGGTCCGGGGATCGGCTGACCGGTCGGGCCCGGCGAAGGCCCGACCGACCGGCAACACCACCGGCACGGGCACCGACATCGGCGAAAACCTCATCACCGCCCCACAGCCCTCGTGTCCTGTCCGTTCTGTGTAGACCCGTGTGTCACACAGCAGCTGCCAGGACAACGGCCGGGTGGTCACGCAGAGTTCCCGGCAGGCACAGAGAGTTTCCGGCGTGCACAGGTGGCACTGCCGGGAGGGAAGTCGCAGCCGTCAGACGGCCGTCGGCGCCCAGCCCGGCAGCGCCTCCGTCCGCTCCGCCCACTCGGCGGGTGGCGTCCCGGCCTTCCCGCCGGCGATCACGCCGCCCACGATGGCGCAGGTGGTGTCCACGTCTCCGCCGACCTGCGCGGTGGTCCAGAACGCATGCGCGTAGTCGCCGAGGCCGCGGGCGGCCGACCAGAGCGCGAAGGGGACCGTGTCGTGCGCTGTCGTACGACGTCCGCAGCCCAGCACCGCGGCGACGGTGTCGGCATCGGCGTAGTCGAGCATGTCGCGGGCGCGCCGCAGCCCCGTGCCGACAGCGCTCTTGGGGACGAGGGCGATGACGCTGTCGAGGAGTGCCTCGCCGCTGGGCGGGCCGCCGGGGGCGGCGGCCAATGCGGCTGCCGCGGCGACGGCCATGGCGCCGACGACGCCCTCACGGTGCTGGTGCGTGGGGTAGGCCGAGATCTCGGCCTGGTGGGTCGCCTGCTCGGGGTCGTCCGCGTACCAGGCACCCAGGGGTGCGATCCGCATCGCCGCGCCGTTGCCCCATGAGCCCTGTCCGTTGAAGAGCGCGGCGGACAGCTCACGCCAGTCGCCGCCTTCACGGACGAGGCGCAGCAACCGGTTGACGGCGGGGCCGTAGCCGCGGTCGAAGTCGTGGCGCCGCGCGAAGGAGTGGGCCAGGGCGTCCTGGTCGACGCGGTGGTGGGCGGCGAGGACCGCGACCACGGAGCAGGCCATCTCCGTGTCGTCAGTCCACTGCCAGGGCGCCGGGGGCAGTTCACGGCGCTTGAGGAGCGGGTAGTTCACGGGGACGAAGAACTGGGAACCCAGCGCGTCCCCCACGGCGAGTCCACGCAGGCTGGCCAGGGCGCGGCCCAGGCGCCCACCGGGAGAGTCGGAAGAATCGGACGGGTTGGAGGAGTCGGAAGAGTTCGAATAGGAGTCGGCTGTCATCGGTGCGCCAGCCTACCCACTGATCCCGTACGGCTCCGGATCCCGCCAGCTGTCGAACGGCCGGTCCAGCGCGTACCTGCCGTCGTCCCCCAGAACGAGCATCCGCATCTCGGCGTTCCCCGGATTGGACAGCGACTCGAACTCCGCGACCGTCCAGTGGAACCAGCGCATGCAGAAGAGTCGCATCGCCAGGCCGTGCGTCACCAGGAGCACGTTGGGCGGGTGGTCCGGGGCCTCGAAGCTGCGGTAGAGGCTCTCCAGGAAGCCGCCGACCCGGTCGTAGACGTCGGCGCCGGACTCGCCCTGGGCGAAGCGGTAGAAGAAGTGCCCGTAGGCGTCCCGGTACGCCTTCTGGAGGCGTACGTCGTCCCGGTCCTGCCAGTTCCCCCAGTCCTGCTCACGGAGCCGGGGTTCCTCGCGTACGCGTACGAGGTCGGGGTCGAGATGGAAGGCGCGGAAGGTCTCGTGGGTGCGGCGGTACGGGGAGACGTACACACTGATGCGCTCGCGGCCGAACACCTCCCGAAGCCGCTTGCCGGTCTCCTCGGCCTGACGCCATCCCTGGTCGGTCAGCGCCAGGGCATGGTCGGGTTCACGCTCGTAGACGGTGTCATCAACATTGCCCGTTGACTCGCCGTGTCGGACAAGGACGATGCGCCGTGGTCGTGCCATGCCAAAACCCTAGATCCAGTGGCGGCATATCGAGCACTCGTACGGGCTCCATACGGCGTAGGTCACACCAATCGTGCCCGATGGGCCACATAGGGGCGCACGATTCACACACCGGGACGTCGGTGACGGCACTCCCGTCAGTCCGGATTTCAAACCGTCCAGCTCGGTTCCAGCTGCACGATGTCCCCCGTGAGAGACGCGACGTCCGCCTCGATCTGTGCCCTCAGTGCGAGCCGTTCCACTCGCTCGGTGCGGTATTTGCCGTGTTCTGCGGCCGAGTGCCACATCGAGAGCACCATGAACTCGTGTCCCGGGGCCTCGCCGAACAGCCCGCGGAGCATGCCGGGGGAACCGGCCATCGCGGGGTTCCACACCTTCTCCTGCATCAGCGTGAAGTGCTCGGCGCGCTCCTCGTGGACACGGCACAGGGCCACCCGCACCAGATCGGCGTCGGTGAAGCGCGGCTCGAAGCCGGTCTTCACATCGAAGCGATGGTCGAACAGCTTTACCTGCGCGTCCTTGAAGGTGCCCATCTGGGCCGACGCCAGCCGGTCGTGGGATCGGGCCATGAAGGAGTCGTAGAAGGCACGGCTTTCCCAGAACGCGAAAATGTGTGCCACTCCTGGCCGCGCTCTGCTCCAGCCTCCCCCCTGTCCCCGAAATCCCGGCTCCCCCAGAAGCCCCGCCCACTTTCGCTGCCCGCGCTCGAAGCCGCGACGGTCCATCACGGTGCAGCGAATCCACTTGACCAGCACCGCGCCATCGTAAGGCCACGGAGCGTGGCGCTGGTCACGCTCCGGCGGAGATCGTCCGCGCATACGCCCCCGCGCGCGTGGCACGATGGACAACAAACGCTGATCGCCCGGCAGTTGGGGCGCGCGATCGAGGCGCACGGGGAAGGGGAACTGTGGTGAACGGCCTCAACAAGGGGATCCGCAAGGCGGAAGTCGGTCTCCAGTGGGATCCGAGTCCCACCGGGCAACCGCCTGTCGATCTGGACATCGTTGCCACCACGTATGTGGCGAGTGATCTCTACGGCACTCCCGCGTACGCGGTGTACTTCGACAGTCGGTCCCCCGACGGCACCATCTATCTCAACCGGGACAGCAAGGACGGCAAGGGCTTCGGCTGGGACGAGGTCATGACGCTGGAGCTCGACCGGCTCGCCGACCGGTACGCGCGCGTGGTGGTCGGTGTCGTCATCCAGCAGCGGGTGGCCCACCGCACGTTCGTGAACGTCCTCAACCCGAAGCTGCGCATCCGCGAGGGGTACAGCGTCCTCACCGAGATGGACTTCGGCGACGTCCTCGGAGCGACGGCGGCGACGGTCGGCGAGTTCACCCGGGACGAGTCAGGAAGCTGGGACTTCCATCCCGGCATCCAGGGCTTCGACGACGACCCTGCGACCTTCACCAGGACGATGGGCAGAGCACAGCAGTCCTGAGCCCTGCCCCCCGGGGCAGCTCGTCAGCCGGCGGTCCAGCCCGGGACCGTCGGCAGCACCTCCTCGGCGATGCGGAACAGCGCCTCGTCGTCAGGCGGCACGTCGTCCTGGCGCCAGATGGATATCTCGAAGGAGTCGCCGCCGTCCTTCGCGCTCGTGGAGACCAGCAGGCTGCGGGCAATGCCTCCGGGGCCGGTACTGGCCTTGCCACCGCCGAGGTTGAAGCTGATGGCGACGGTCCGGTCCGAGTAGAGGACTGCCGGGTGCCCCAGGACCTTCTTCACCTGCGAGGTGGAGTCCACGTAGCGGGCCGCCTGGGCAACGGGGATGTCGTCGTAGGACGCCGACAGCCGCACGGAGTACGTCCTCATGTCGACGTCCGCCTCGGGGCTGGCGATCTTGGTGCCGCCTGCCAGCGTCATCCAGCCTGCGCTGCCCGAGGCGGTCTCCGCGTGTTCGTCCGGAGTTCCCAGGAGCACCGGCAGGTCCGCGCGGTTCAGCGCGGTGCAGAGCGCTGTCGGCGAGACGTACTTCGCCGGCAGGGTGCTGTCCGTACTCGCCGAGCAGATCGCCGGCTTGGTGTCCTGCGTCGTCTTCGGCAGGACTCCCCCGAGTCCCCACAGACCACCCACCACGCCGCCGACCACCACTATCGCCGCGACTGCCTGGGCCCCCGCCCGCATACCCTTTTCGGGCTCGACGAAATCGTCGGCCATGTCCCCCACCCTCCCCTGTGCGCACGCTATGCGCGCTGAGGGAGATTAACCGCTGATCGTTCTGCTGGGAAACCGGATTCTCCCCGGGGCGGGAAACGCCCAGGGCGGCAAAGCCGGAAAACCGACTTCGCCGCCCTGAACAGCTAGTTCACTTCAAGCAGATGCCCTGGCTCAGCTGCACCCGCTGGTCGAACCGCACCCCTCGCAGATGTAGCAGGAACCGGCCCGCTGCATCTTCGTACCGCAGGAGAAGCAGAGCGGGGCGTCCGCCTGGATGCCCAGTTGCATCTCCACCAGTTCGGCGCTGGTGTGCGCCTGCTGCGGGGCGGGCTTGGCCACCTCGGTCACGGCCTTGGGCGTGGCCACGGCCTTCAACTCCTGGGCGCGCGGCGCCGACTGGGCCAGGCCCTCGACGTCGACCTCGTCCTCCGTCGGCTCGTAGGAACCGGTCTCCAGGTGACGCTGACGCTCCTCGGCGGAGTGGATGCCGAGCGCGGAGCGCGTCTCGAAGGGGAGGAAGTCGAGCGCCAGGCGGCGGAAGATGTAGTCGACGATCGACTGCGCCATCCGCACGTCCGGGTCGTCCGTCATGCCGGCCGGCTCGAAGCGCATGTTGGTGAACTTCGAGACGTACGTCTCCAGGGGGACGCCGTACTGCAGGCCTACGGAGACGGCGATCGAGAAGGCGTCCATCATGCCTGCGAGGGTCGAGCCCTGCTTCGACATCTTCAGGAAGACCTCGCCGAGACCGTCGTCCGGGTAGGAGTTGGCGGTCATGTAGCCCTCGGCACCGCCCACGGTGAAGGAGGTCGTGATGCCCGGGCGGCCCTTGGGGAGACGCTTGCGGACGGGGCGGTACTCGACGACCTTCTCGACCGCGGTGCGGATGGTCTCCTCGGCCTTGGCGGTGACCTCGACCTTCTCCTTCTCCTTGGTCTTCGCGGAGAGGGGCTGGCCGACCTTGCAGTTGTCGCGGTAGATCGCGAGCGCCTTGACGCCCAGCTTCCAGGCCTCGAAGTAGACCTCCTCGACGTCCTCGACGGTCGCCGTCTCCGGCAGGTTGACCGTCTTGGAGAGCGCGCCGGAGATCCAGGGCTGGATGGCGGCCATCATGCGGACGTGGCCCATCGCGGAGATGGAGCGCTCACCCATGGCGCAGTCGAACACCTCGTAGTGCTCGTGCTTGAGGCCCGGGGCGTCGATCACATTGCCGTTGTCGGCGATGTGGGCGACGATCGCCTCGATCTGCTCCTCCTGGTAGCCCATGCGTCGCAGAGCCTGCGGGACGGTGCCGTTGACAATCTGCATCGAGCCGCCGCCGACCAGCTTCTTGAACTTGACCAGGGCGAGGTCGGGCTCAAGTCCGGTGGTGTCGCAGGACATCGCGAGACCGATGGTGCCGGTCGGGGCGATGACGGACGCCTGCGAGTTACGGAAACCGTTCTTCTCGCCGAGGCGCAGCACGTCCTGCCAGGACTCCGTGGCCGCGGCCCAGATGGGCGTGTCCAGGTCGTCCGCGCGCGGGGCGACGGCGTTGGCGTCGGCGTGCTGCTTCATGACGCGCAGGTGCGGCTGCTCGTTGCGGGCGTAGCCGTCGTACGGGCCGACGACCGCGGCGAGTTCGGCGGAACGCTTGTACGACGTGCCGGTCATCAGGGAGGTGATGGCACCCGCGAGGGCACGGCCGCCGTCGGAGTCGTAGGCGTGGCCGGTCGCCATCAGCAGGGCGCCGAGGTTGGCGTAGCCGATGCCGAGCTGGCGGAACGCGCGCGTGTTCTCGCCGATCTTCTGCGTCGGGAAGTCCGCGAAGCAGATGGAGATGTCCATCGCGGTGATGACGAGCTCGACGACCTTGGCGAAGCGCTCGACCTCGAAGGACTGGTTGCCCTTGCCGTCGTCCTTGAGGAACTTCATCAGGTTCAACGAGGCGAGGTTGCAGGACGTGTTGTCCAGGTGCATGTACTCGCTGCACGGGTTCGAGCCGTTGATACGGCCGGACTCCGGGCACGTGTGCCACTGATTGATGGTGTCGTCGTACTGGATGCCCGGGTCGGCGCAGGCCCAGGCGGCCTCGGCCATCTTGCGGAACAGCTCCTTGGCGTCGACCTCCTCGATGACCTCGCCGGTCATGCGGGACGTCAGGCCGAACTTGTCGCCGTTCTCCACGGCCTTCATGAACGTGTCGTTCACGCGGACCGAGTTGTTGGCGTTCTGGTACTGCACCGACGTGATGTCGTCGCCACCCAGGTCCATGTCGAAGCCCGCGTCACGAAGGGCGCGGATCTTCTCTTCTTCCTTGACCTTGGTCTGGATGAAGTCCTCGATGTCGGGGTGGTCGACGTCCAGGATGACCATCTTGGCCGCGCGGCGGGTGGCGCCACCGGACTTGATGGTGCCCGCGGAGGCGTCTGCACCGCGCATGAAGGAGACCGGTCCCGAGGCGTTGCCGCCCGAGGAGAGCAGTTCCTTGGAGGAGCGGATCCGGGACAGGTTCAGGCCGGCGCCGGAGCCGCCCTTGAAGATCATGCCCTCTTCCTTGTACCAGTCGAGGATCGACTCCATGGAGTCGTCGACGGCCAGGATGAAGCAGGCCGAGACCTGCTGGGGCTGCGGGGTCCCGACGTTGAACCACACGGGACTGTTGAAGCTGAAGACCTGGTGCAGGAGGGCGTACGCCAGCTCGTGCTCGAAGATCTCGGCGTCGGCGGGCGAGGCGAAGTACTTGTGGTCCTCGCCGGCCTTCCGATACGTCTTCACGATGCGGTCGATGAGCTGCTTGAGGCTCACCTCGCGCTGCGGGGTGCCCACGGCACCGCGGAAGTACTTGCTGGTGACGATGTTGACCGCGTTCACCGCCCATTCGGCGGGGAACTCGACGCCACGCTGCTCGAAATTGACCGAGCCGTCGCGCCAGTTGGTCATGACGACGTCACGACGCTCCCACTCCACCTCGTCGTACGGATGCACGCCGGGGGTGGTGTGAATACGCTCGATGCGCAGTCCCTTGGTGGTCTTGGTGCCCTTCGCGCGGGAACCTCGTGCCGGACCGCTCGCCGTCTCTGTCATGCCGCCTCCCTGTACAGGCAAAAACGCCCTGAAATGCCACGATGTTCCCGTGGCAGAGTGTTTGTCTGGTGTCACGGCAGCCCACACGCTCATGGCTCCGCGACAAGTCCTGGTCCGCCGCCGTCCGGCCGGATCCGGGGTCTCCGCCCGGTCCCGGCCCGCCGGTCAGTCGGCGGAGTGGGCGGGCACCGGGACCTGAACAGTCCCTCCGGGCCCGCCGTCGTCTTCCTGGCTCCCCGATCCCGCGCCTTCGTCGTCCGCGGCGGGGCCTGGTGTCGCTTCCCGGAGTTCCACGATCGCGGCCTCGAAATCGTCCAACGAGTCGAACGCCCGGTAGACGGAGGCGAATCGCAGATAGGCGACGAGGTCGAGTTCCTGCAACGGGCCGAGTATGGCCAGCCCGACGTCATGGGTGGTCAGCTCGGCACTTCCGGTGGCCCGCACCGCCTCTTCGACCCGCTGGCCGAGCTGGGCGAGTGCGTCCTCGGTGACAGGCCGTCCCTGGCATGCCTTGCGCACACCGTTGATGACCTTGGTACGACTGAAAGGTTCGGTGACTCCGGACCGCTTGACCACCATGAGCGAGCACGTCTCCACGGTCGTGAAACGACGGGAGCAGTCAGGGCACTGGCGGCGCCGGCGGATCGACGTGCCGTCGTCCGTTGTACGGCTGTCGACGACACGGCTGTCGGGGTGCCTGCAGAAGGGGCAGTGCATGATCTCCAACCCTCCCTCACAGCAGACTCAATAGCCTCGTAAGACCCCTTGGGCCTCTCGAAGCAGCCCCAAGCATAGGCGATGGCCGAGACGATGAAGACCCGGGGGACCACAACTTCTGGGCTGCTGCCGCAATCCAACCACTAGATGTGGTGATTGGCTTACACAAACACGCCGCACGCGCGTGTCGCACCCGTATTGGCATGTGCCATACGGCCATACCGTCGCCCGGAACACGCGGGCGCTCACCCGTACCGCCAGGGCACTTACGGAGATACCGTGAGCGCGGCACGGAGAAGACGTGGGGCTCCCGCGCAGACCCGGACCGGCCCCCGGCTGTCGGAACGTCGGGTGGCAGACTGGGGCGACAATCCGCAAGGTCACCACCCGGGCGGCGAAGAGCCCGACAATGGGCCCCTTTGTCCGCCAGGTGACACATCGGCCATACACCCATACATGTGATCGCGGCAGGCTATCCGCATTTTTTCACTCGAACGTGTGTTTGGCGCAACCTTTCGAAAGCAACTACCGTTGTCCAGCAGGGAGAACATCGAGAGGGGCCGACGTGACCACCACCGCAGACAGTGCCACCATCACTGCCCAGGATCGCTCCCAGGGCCGACTCGAGCCGGTGCATGCAATGAACGAAGCCGCGAATCCCGAGGGACACAAGCGCTCCCTGCCAGGCCGACCTCCCGGCATCCGGGCGGACAGCTCGGGGCTCACGGACCGGCAGCGCCGGGTCATCGAGGTCATCAGGGACTCGGTGCAGCGCCGGGGTTACCCGCCGTCGATGCGCGAGATCGGGCAGGCAGTCGGCCTGTCCAGTACATCCTCGGTCGCACACCAGCTGATGGCACTGGAGCGCAAGGGCTTCCTGCGCCGCGACCCGCACCGCCCGCGCGCGTACGAGGTCCGCGGCTCCGACCAGTCCTCGTCGGTGCAGCCCACGGACACCGCGGGCAAGCCGGCCGCGTCGTACGTCCCGCTGGTGGGCCGGATCGCCGCCGGTGGCCCGATCCTCGCCGAGGAGTCGGTCGAGGACGTCTTCCCCCTCCCCCGCCAACTGGTCGGTGACGGTGAGCTGTTCGTCCTCAAGGTCGTCGGTGACTCGATGATCGAGGCCGCGATCTGCGACGGCGACTGGGTCACCGTGCGCCGCCAGCCGGTCGCGGAGAACGGCGACATCGTGGCCGCCATGCTGGAGGGCGAGGCCACGGTCAAGCGCTTCAAGCGCGAGGACGGCCATGTCTGGCTCCTCCCGCACAACTCCGCGTACGAGCCGATCCCCGGCGACGACGCGACGATCCTCGGCAAGGTGGTGGCGGTGCTGCGGCGCGTGTGACGCCCGCGGCGGGCGGGGCCGTATCGGCCCGGCCCCCTGACCGGACCCCGGGACCCCTGCGCCGGTTCCGGGGTCCTGTACTGCGCGGCCCCCGGTGAGGATCGCGCAGCCGCGCGGACTCCGACGGCGGTCGGTCGTCGATGCGGTGTCGGCCCGGCGGTCCGGACCGACACCGCCCCGAATCAGTCCGATTCGGCCTCGGCTTCCTCCTGCTTCGCCTTCGCGTCGATCGCGGCCAGCGACCTCCGGGCCTGGTTACGGTCCGTGGTGTACCAGAAGTCGGGCAGTGACGCCTTGAGATAGCTGCCGTAGCGGGCGGTGGCCAGCCGTTGATCCAGTACGGCGACCACGCCCCGGTCTCCCGACGCCCGGACGAGACGGCCGGCGCCCTGGGCCATGAGCAGCGCTGCGTGTGTCGCGGCCACCGCCATGAACCCGTTGCCCCCGGCGTCCTCGACCGCCTTCTGGCGGGCGCTCATCAACGGGTCGTCGGGACGTGGGAACGGGATCTTGTCCATGACGACCAACTGACAGCTGGGTCCGGGGACATCGACGCCCTGCCAGAGCGACAGCGTGCCGAAGAGACACGTCTTCGGGTCGGCCGCGAAGTTCTTGATCAGCTCGCCGAGCGTCTCCTCACCCTGGAGCAGGATCGGGTACTCCGGGATACGGGAACGCAGCTCCTCTGCGGCGAGTTGGGCACCCCGCATCGAGGAGAAGAGGCCCAGTGTGCGACCGCCCGCGGCCTGGATCAACTCCGTCAACTCGTCCAGCATGTCGGCACGATCGCCGTCCCGCGCGGGGCGCGCGAGATGTTTGGCAACGTAAAGGATGCCCTGCTTCGGATAGTCGAAGGGCGAGCCCACGTCGACGCCCTTCCACTGCGGGAGGTCGTCGCCCGGCGTGCCTTCGGGAGGGAGGCCCAGGGAGGCCCCTACGCCGTTGAAGTCGCCGCCCAGCTTCAGCGTCGCGGAGGTCAGGGTGACCGAGCGGTCCGCGAAGAGCTTCTCCCGCAGCAGGCCCGACACGGACATGGGGGCGACGCGCAGTGAGGCGCCGAAGCGGTCGTGGCGTTCGTACCAGACGACGTCCCACTCGGAGCCGTTGCTGATCCGCTCCGACACGTCGTGCACGGACTCCACGGAGGCCAGCGCCTGTTTGCGGACCGCGTCCTCGTCCTGCACGGACTTGTCGCGGGTGGCGCCGATCGCGGAGATCACCGCTCGGCAGGCGTCGCGCAGCGCCATGAGGGCATAGCCGAGGTCTTCCGGGATCTCCTCCAGGCGGCCCGGCAGGGCGAGCTCCATGAGCCGCTCGAAGCCCTCCGCGGCGGTCTGGAGCTGGTCGGCGACCTTCTCGTTGACCAGCTTCGCGGCCCGGCGCACCGCGCGGTTGACCTGGCCCGGGGTGAGCTCGCCGGTGGCCACTCCGGTGACCCGCGAGACCAGTTCATGGGCCTCGTCGACGATCACCACCTCGTGCTGCGGGAGGACGGGGGCGCCTTCGATCGCATCGATCGCGAGCAGCGCGTGGTTGGTGACAACGACATCGGCGAGCTTGGCGCGCTCGCGGGCCGCCTCGGCGAAACACTCCGCTCCGTAGGCGCACTTCTGGGCACCCAGGCACTCGCGGGAGGACACCGACACCTGCGCCCACGCGCGGTCTGAGACTCCGGGCGTGAGGTCGTCGCGGTCGCCGGTCTCGGTCCCGTCCGTCCAGTCGCGCAGCCGCAGCAGGTCCTGGCCCAGCTTGCTGGTGGGTGCCGCCGCCTCGAACTGGTCGAAGAGGCCCTCCTCCTCGTCCTGCGGCACACCCTCGTGGAGTCGGTGCAGGCACAGGTAGTTCGACCTGCCCTTGAGCATCGCGAACTGGGGGCGGCGGCGCAGCAGGGGATGCAGTGCGTCGACCGTGCGAGGCAGGTCGCGCTCCACCAGCTGACGCTGGAGCGCGAGGGTGGCGGTCGCCACGACCACACGCTCCCCGTGCGCGAGCGCGGGTACCAGGTAGCCGAGCGACTTTCCGGTACCGGTGCCGGCCTGGACCAGCAGATGGGAGCCGTCGTCGATCGCCTCCGCGACGGCTTCGGCCATGGTCACCTGGCCGGGGCGCTCCGAACCGCCGACGGCAGTGACGGCAGCATGCAGGAGTTCGGGGAGTGAGGGCTTCGTCATAGCGCGACCACCCTACGGGGCGGGACTGACAACCGGGCGATCAAGGCTGAGGGAGGGGGTGGATCAGGACCGGTGGGCTTTCGGTCGGGGGCGGTTTTCGTTCGGGTGGGGATCGAATGGAGTCCGAGTCGGATCGGTCGGGGATTGGTTTGGGTGAGGTGGAACCGGACGGGTCCGGGCGGTGTACCAAAAGTGATGGCGACGCCACATGGCGCTACAGCAGATCGCGTACGGAACGGTCCCGGACCATGAGGGCGGCCCGCTTGGCGGGCAGGTCCACTTCGGCGGAGAACCGGAAACCGGCGCTCAGGAAAGCGGCTACGGAGGGGGTGTTGCGAAGGTCCGGTTCGGCGACGACGCGGGCACAGGCAGGGCGCTTGTCGAGTACGAGGTCGGCGACGGCCCGGACGAGAGTGCTGCCCACCCCTCGTCCTCGGTCGGCGGCCTCGCCGATGAGCAGGTGGATGCCGGTGTCGTGAGGTCGGGAGGGGTAGTGGCGGGCCAGGGGATCGAGGTCCGCCCGGTAGATCTCCCAGTAGCTCATCGGCGTGCCGTCCAGCACGCCGAGACAGGGGACGCTGCGTCCGTCGCCGGTGAGTTGGGCGCGCAGGTGGTGCTCGGTGAGCGTCCTGGGGCCGGCCAGCTCCCAGAATTCCGCGACCGCAGGGTCGTTCATCCAGCCGCTGATGAGGGGGAGGTCGCGCTGGCAAAGGACGGGGACAAGGTGGAAGAGGCCCGCAGGGGTGCGGATCCGCCCCCAGTCGCCGACACGGTCGAGAAGATCGTCGCGGTCGGCCGCGTCCGCCTCGGCGCAGAGCGCGAGGAACTCCTCGGGCAGACGGAGATCGAGGGTGTCCTCGGCGTCCGTGCCGGAACTCCGGCCGATACAGGTGCCCGAGGTGGAACCGGGGAATGTCGCGGTGTCGGCGCTCGGATCGGTGGGACGCACGGTGACGCTCCTCTCAGGAGACGGGGTGGGTCATGTTCCTCAGGGGCGAAAGGAGTTGGTTGGGCTCAGAAGCTCAAGGGAGTTGGTGGCGATCAAGAATGAAGGGGGTTGGCGATGGTGACGTAGACGGACTGGGTGTCGACCGGGCCGATGAGTTCGTCGAGGCCGTGCAGCCGGGTCAGGAGGTTGGCCTTGCAGCGCAGGACGGGTGAGTCGAGCAGGCGGGCCGGCAGCGAGGTGCGCAGCCGGGCGGGACCGGAGGCCACGTCGCGGAGGAAGCGGCGGAAGGCGGAGAGCAACAGCCGTTCGTCGGCGAGCCCTTGCGAGCCGAACGCTCCGATGAGACCGAGCACGTTGTTGATCGCGAGGTAGTAGGCGAAGCGTTCGTCGGTGACCTCGTCGGAGACGAAGGTGTCGCTGTGGTCGCCGATGCCAGGCAGGCGGGTGTCGAGTTCCGCGCGCCGGGATGCGCGGAAGTAGTAGCCCTGGTTGTCGCGGTAGCGGCCCCCTGCGGGCCAGCCCGCACCGTCCAGCAGGAGCAGCGTGTTCTGCTGGTGCGCCTCCAGGGCGATGCCTGCCTCGCCGTCCAGCCACAGCACGGGGCGGACGACCTGCTCCAGGTAGCGCAGGAACCACTCTGCGGCGACTGCTTCACGGGGCCGGCCGGTCCGCTCGGCGAGGCCGGTGACGACCTCGGCCAGCCGGGACCGCAGCGGGGGCACACCGGAGGCGCAGTGGCCGGAGTGGCTGGTCCGCGAAGGCGCCTGCGGTCCAGCGACGGTGGTGCTCCGCCCGGTGCCCGGCCGGGGTGAGACGAGCCCGGCGACGCAGGAGACGTCGTCGGACGGGCTGAACGGGTTGTGCCGGATCACCACGTCGATTCCGGCCAGGGGTGCACGGGTATCCCCCGCACTCCCTTGGCCACGGTCGGCATCGCACCCGTCCGCCGGCGCGTCGACGGCCAGCCAGGCCGGGTCGCGGACGATGTCGAAGCCCGGGTGGACTGCCCGCCACTGCTGGGACAGCCCGCCGCGCAGCAGGCGGTGCACTTCTACGCCGCGATGGAGTTCTTTGCGGAGGTTCTCACGACGGGAGTTGGTGATGCGGAGGCCCAGGGAGAGCTTGAGCATGGCGGGGGCGCCGGATTGGTGGACGGTCCGCACGGAGGAGGTGGGTTGCCAAGGGGTGCCGTAAGGACCGAGGTCCTGGATCAACCCGGCGTCGAGCAGGGCCGCGATGTCGGCACGGTGCCGGATCTCGCGCCACTGCCAGGGGTGCAGGGGCAGTGCCGTGTGTCCGTCCGGCAACGGCAGCCCGGTTCCGGCGAGTCGGGCTGTGAGCCGGGCGGCGGAGACAGGCCGGCCGCGTTCCGTCCAGGCCGAGTCGGTGGCCAGTACGGAGGGGGCGACGGCCAGCCAGTGCAGTGCGAAGGAGCCTCGCAACTCCGGTGAGTACAGCCGGACTTCGGCCTCGGAGAGACCCTCGCGACTCTTCGGGGTCGGGTGGAGCGGGTGTCCGAGGAGCAGTGCTTGCTCAGCGGAGAGGAAGTGGTCGGGGCCGTCGGCCGGGTGCGTGCGGCGGTCGGTGATGAAGGTGACGGTACGTCGGAGGGAGTCGGCGACGCGGGCCACCAGATCGGTGCCGGTGTCGGGTGTCGTCGCAGCTGCCGCTGGGGCTTCCCGTGTGGAGTCGGCATCGCGCGCGGCCGTCTCCCTGGCGAGCAGTGCCGCGACCGTCACCGCGTCGGCCGGTGGCGCGCTGTGGGGAGCGTTGGACAGGTACGGAAGGCCGAATCGGTGCCAGCCCGTCGGGGACCAGTAGTGGACCTGGGCGTGGAGGGCCGTACCGCTGGCAGGGAGGGGGATGCGGAGGGTGCCGTCGTCGGGGGCCGGGAGGTTCGTTTCGCGCACCCAGCAGCGCAGCAGGTTCTCAACGGCCGCCGCCTGGGCGGCAGTTCCGGGGTCCGGATGCTCCAGGAGGTCGGCGCCCGCGCCCCGGGGCCGACTCGTCTCCGGGCTGCGCGACTGCTGCCGGGGAACGGACTCGGGCGACGCCGTGGCCAGGGCGTGCTCGTGGGAGTGGCTGTCAGGGGTGGATGTGGGGTTCAAGGCTCGTTCCTCGGGAGGTGTTTCGGAGCCGGAGTCGTGTGGCGACGCACTCCTTGGCTCCGGCAGGCGTTGGTCCTGGGCCGTCCGCAACTGGTATTGCGAGTCGGGCGAGTTGAGATCTCGCGTCACCACGGGCACAACGGACCACGCACCGACAGCAGACCCCCTCCGCCCCTGTCGCTGCCAACCCCCGTACCGACCAACGGGTTACGGGTTGCTTCAAGATCCTTGCCGTAGCGAAACCGTTGCCGTTCCGTCGGGAGTCGCCCACAGCGAGCGCATAGTGTGTGATGCCGTTCCCGAAGGGCGTGAGTTCGGCGTGAACTCACCATGAGTTCCGGCTGGGATCACAGCCGTGGCGCACCATCCGTTCACTCCAGGGGGAGTCAAGACCATGCGATCGATACGGCCGTCCTTCACCGCCCGGCGCGGGAGGGGTGCACGTCGCGGAACCACCCCTGTGCTGGCCGCCGTTGCCCTCGCCTCGGCGCTCGCGCTCACCGCGACCGCCTGTGGGTCCGGTGACACCAAGGCGGACGGCCAGTCCACCGCGTCGGCGACCAGTGGTGACACCGGCGACGGCAAGATCAAGATCCCGGACGACATCAAGAACAAGCTCAAAGAGCACGGGATCGACATCGACAAGTGGAAGAACGGCGCCTGGAAGAACTGGAACAGGGACGACTGGCTGCGCGAGGCCGACGACTACATCAACCCGATCATCAAGGGGCTGTGGAGTTCCGGCCGGATGCGCGATGCCAACGACCCGGACAAGGGTGTCGACACCAACGACATCTCGGGTGACCAGGGCGTGACCGACCCGACGCCCGCGGTGGTGGACGCGAAGGCCGTGTCGCCTACGTACCACGCCAACGCGGCGACGGCGGGCAAGGTGTTCTTCGACTCCCCCGAAGGCACGATGGTGTGCTCGGCTACGGTCGTGGAGGACCCGGCGCACCCGGGCAAGTCCAACCTGGTGTGGACGGCGGGCCATTGTGTGCACGCCGGCAAGAAGGGCGGCTGGTACCGCAACCTCGCATTCGTGCCGTCGTACAACAACTCGGGTATGAAGACGGCCCAGTTGGAGACGGCCACCCGGGACCAGGTCGCTCCGTACGGTGTCTGGTGGGCCGACTGGGCGCAGACCTCGCAGCAGTGGATCGACCAGGGCGGGGAGACGGGCGGGCAGGGTTCGTCGTACGACTACGCCGTGATCCATGTGACGCCCGAGAAGGGCGGTGGGGGCAAGTCCCTTGAGGAGACGGTCGGTTCGGCGCTGCCGGTGAACTTCGACGCGCCGGCCGTGCCGAAGGTGTCGAGCATCACGGCGACTGGTTACCCCGCGGCGAAGCCGTACGACGGTTCGACGCTGTACCAGTGCGCGGACAAGCCGGGGCGGCTGTCGATCAACGCCTCGGACCCGACGATGTACCGCATCGGCTGCAGCATGACCGGCGGTTCGTCCGGTGGCGGCTGGGTGGAGACGGGCTCCGACGGCAAGCCGTCGCTGGTGTCCAACACCTCGATCGGCCCGGTGACTTCGGGTTGGCTGGCGGGTCCGCGGCTGGGCGATGTGGCCAAGGGTGTGTACGACTCGGTCAGCAAGAAGTTCGCCGGGCAGTAGACACGGCCGAGGCTCGCCCCAGGTAGGTGATTCCGGGGCGAGCCTCAGGACGTGCTGTGCTACGGCCGTCAGGCCAGCGGTGCCGGTACGTACGGCGCGAGCTCCGCCGCCAGTTCCTCGTGCACCCGCAGCTTGAGCTGGGTGCCCTCCGGGGTGTGCTCCTCGGAGATCACCTCGCCCTCGGAGTGGGCGCGGGCGACCAGCTTGCCGTGGGTGTACGGCACGAGCGCCTCGATCTCGACCGAGGGGCGCGGCAGTTCGGCGTCGATGAGCGCGAGCAGTTCGTCCATGCCCTGGCCGGTGCGGGCCGAGACGGCGATGGACCGCTTCTCGTTCCGCATCAGCCGCTGCAGCGTCAACGGGTCCGCCGCGTCCGCCTTGTTGATCACGACGATCTCGGGCACCTTGGTGGCGCCGACATCCCGGATCACCTCGCGTACGGCGGCCAGCTGCTCCTCCGGGACCGGGTGCGAACCGTCCACCACGTGCAGGATCAGATCGGCGTCGCCGACCTCCTCCATCGTGGAGCGGAAGGCCTCGACCAGGTGGTGCGGCAGGTGCCGGACGAATCCGACCGTGTCGACCAGCGTGTAGAGCCGTCCGCCCGGGGTCTCGGCCCGGCGTACGGTCGGGTCGAGGGTCGCGAACAGCGCGTTCTCGACCAGGACGCCCGCGCCCGTGAGGCGGTTGAGCAGGGACGACTTGCCGGCGTTGGTGTAGCCGGCGATCGCGACCGAGGGCACCTTGTGGCGACGGCGCTCCTGGCGCTTGATGTCGCGGCCCGTCTTCATGTCCGCGATCTCCCGGCGCATCTTCGCCATCTTCTCGCGGATACGACGCCGGTCCGTCTCGATCTTGGTCTCACCGGGACCACGGGTGGCGAGGCCGCCGCCCGAGCCGCCGCCCATCTGACGGGACAGCGACTGACCCCAGCCGCGGAGCCTCGGCAGCATGTACTGCATCTGCGCGAGCGCGACCTGTGCCTTGCCCTCCCGGGACTTGGCGTGCTGGGCGAAGATGTCGAGGATCAGGGCCGTACGGTCGATGACCTTGACCTTGACGACGTCTTCGAGGTGGATCAGCTGGCCCGGGCTCAGCTCACCGTCGCAGATGACGGTGTCGGCACCGGTCTCCAGCACGATGTCCCGCAGTTCGTTGGCCTTGCCCGAACCGATGTACGTGGCCGCGTCCGGCTTGTCGCGACGCTGGACTACACCGTCGAGCACGAGCGCGCCCGCGGTCTCCGCGAGGGCGGCCAGCTCGGCGAGGGAGTTGTCCGCGTCCTGCGCCGTTCCCGTGGTCCAGACGCCGACGAGTACAACGCGCTCCAGGCGCAGCTGCCGATACTCGACCTCGGTGACGTCCTCAAGCTCTGTGGAGAGGCCCGCGACACGACGCAGGGCCGCGCGCTCGGAGCGGTCGAACTGGTCGCCGTCCCGGTCTCCGTCGATCTCGTGGCTCCAGGCGACGTCCTCTTCCATCAGGGCATCGGCCCGAAGACCTTCGGGGTAGGTGTGCGCGAAGCGCTCAGTGTCCTGGGAAGGGGAAGAAGAGGAGGTCATTGGGTCCTTACGTCGATGGGAGTCCTGCAACTGTCTCAACGTGCGAGTGCCCCCGGAGATTCCCGGTGAACCGCGCCGCCGACGCGATGATGGTCGCACGGCACGGATCGCCCCGTCACGGCCTTATTTCACGGGTGCCTGCGACACCCAGTCCGGGTGACCGGGCATCGGCGGGGTCTTCGCGCCGTAGAGCCAGGCCTTGAAGAAGTCGCTCAGGTCGCGGCCGGAGATCGCGGAGGCGAGGTCCTCGAAGTCGGCGGTGGTGGCCGTGCCGTCCCGGTGGACGCTCACCCAGGTGCGCTCCAGGCGCTCGAAGGCGGGACGGCCGATCTCCTGGCGCAGGGCGTAGAGGACCAGGGCGGCGCCGTCGTAGACGTTGGGGCGGAAGATGCTGATCTTGTGGCCGGGCGCGGGTGCCTTGGGGAGCGCGGGCGGTCCGCCGGCCGCTCGCCAGCCGTCGGAGGCGCCATAGGCGGCCTTCATCCGCGTCTCCATGGGCCTGTCGGCCTTCTCCTCCGCATACAGCTCCTCGTACCAGGTGGCGTGGCCCTCGTTGAGCCACAGGTCGGACCAGGCGCGGGGGCTGACGCTGTCGCCGAACCACTGGTGCGACAGCTCGTGCACCATGATCGACTCGACGTACCACTTGGGGTAGGCGGGTTCGGTGAAGAGATCTCTCTCGAAGAGAGAGATCGTCTGGGTCTCGAGTTCGAAGCCGGTGGACGCGTCCGCCATGAGCAGCCCGTACGTCTCGAAGGGGTAGCGGCCGACCTTGCTCTCCATCCAGGCGATCTGGTCGGGGGTCTTCTTGAGCCACGGTTCGAGCTGCTTGGCGTCCGCGGCGGGCACGACGTCGCGCATCGGCAGGTCGTGCGGCCCGGTGCGGTGCAGTACGGCGGAGCGGCCGACGGACACCTGGGCGAGTTCGGTGGCCATGGGGTGCTGGGTGCGGTACGTCCAGGTGGTGTTCGCGCCGTCCTTGTCGACGCCGGCCGGCAGTCCGTTGGCGACGGCCGTGTAGGCGTTGGGCGCGGTGACCCGGATGGTGAACATCGCCTTGTCCGAGGGATGGTCGTTGCACGGGAACACCAGGTGCGCGGCATCGGCCTGGTTGGCCATCGCGAGGCCGTCCTTGGTGCGCACCCATCCGCCGTCCTGGCCCTTGACGGAGACGGGGTCGCTGGTGTGCCGCACGGTGATCCGTGTCCAACTGCCCTGGGCCAGCGGCTCCTCGGGCGTCACCACGAGATCCTCGCCGGCACTGGCGAAGGCGGCCGGCCGCCCGTCGACCTCGACCGAGTCCACGGTGCCGTGCGCGAAGTCGAGGTTGATCCGGTCCAGGGACTCCGTGGTCCACGCGTCGATGGTGGTGACGGCCTGGAGCGGCTTGCTGTTGGTGCCGGGATAGGTGAAGGAGAGGTCGTACGACGCCACGTCGTAGCCCGGGTTGCCCAGGTCCGGGAAGAGGCGGTCCCCGACGCCCAGGGGCGTGGGCGGAGCGCTCGCGGCGACGAGGCAGACGGACACGGCGGAGGCGAACAGGGCCGCCTTCAGCCGTCGGGGAGCCCTGGTACCGGCCCCAGGGGTGGCGGTGCGGGGGGTGAGCAGCATGGACCACCGCTACCAGCGCGCGCGTACCGCACGTCGACGACTCGCGCCCGTCCCACTCGAACGAGGTCTTCCGGGGGCCCACGGAGCGCCGGGCACGCCGGAGCGCGCAAGCGGGCGCGTGCCCCGAGAGGCCGCGGGCGCGCGGTCCTGAACCGGGCTCAGAAGGCCGTCGTGTGGTGCTGCGCCCGGCTCACGTCGTAGACGCCCGGCACATTGCGCATCGCCCGCATGAGGGCCGGGAGGTGGGCGGCGTCCGGAAGTTGGAGGGTGTAGGTGTGGCGGACGCGCTGCTGGCTCGGGGGTTCGACCGTCGCCGAGACGATCTCGGCGCCCTCCAGGGCCATGGCCTCGGTGAGGTCGGCCAGCAGATGGGGGCGGCCGAACGATTCGGCTACCAGCGTGACCCGGCACTCGGTGGTGTCGCCCCAGCGCACACCGACCTCCGCGCGCCCCACGCTCTTCATGTGCGCCACCGCGCTGCACTCGACGCGGTGGACGGTCACGACCCCGCCGCGCACCGAGAATCCGGTGACCTCGTCGGGCGGTACGGGCGTGCAGCAGCCGGCGAGCCGTACGGTCGCGCCGGGCTGGTCGACGACAGGGGTGGCGGGGTTGCTGGTGGGGGCGTCTTCGGCGGCGGGGGGCGCCGATCGCACGGTCTGCGTGCCCCGGTCCGCCGCGTTCGCCTCGGCGCCCTCTCCGTCCCCGCTGCCCGGGTGCGCCGCGAGCCACCGCTGGATGGCGATCCGGGCGGCGGGCGTGTGCGCGTGCTCCAGCCACTCCCTGGAGGGCTCGGAGGCCGGGTCCTGGCCCATGAGGGGCTGGACGGTGTCGCCGTCCCGCAGAACGGTGCTGAGGGTCGCCAGGCGGCCGTTGACGCGGGCGCCGATGCAGGCGTGGGCGTCCTCGCCGTACTGCGCGTACGCGGCGTCCACACAGGTCGCGCCGTCGGGCAGGCCCAGCGTGCCGCCGTCGGGCCGGAACACGGTGATCTCGCGGTCCTGGGCGAGGTCCTCGCGGAGCGTCGACCAGAAGGTGTCGGGGTCGGGCGCGCCCTCCTGCCAGTCCAGGAGACGGGAGAGCCAGCCGGGCCGGGTGGGGTCGGCGCGCTCCCCGTCGGCTGCGGCCTGCTGCTCCTCCGAAGGAGGAGCGTAGGGATTGCCGAGCGCGATGACGCCGGCCTCGGCGACCTTGTGCATCTGGTGGGTGCGGATGAGGACTTCGACGACCTGGCCGTCCGTGTGGGCGACTGCGGTGTGCAGCGACTGGTACAGGTTGAACTTCGGTACGGCGATGAAGTCCTTGAACTCCGAGACGACGGGCTTCAGGCAGGTGTGCAGTTCGCCGAGGACGCCGTAACAGTCCGCGTCCTCGTTGACGAGCACCAGGAGGCGGCCGAAGTCGGCGCCGCGCAGCCTGCCGCGCTTGCGGGCGACGCGGTGCACGGAGACGAAGTGCCGTGGCCTGATGAGGACTTCGGCCTGGATGTCGGCGTCACGCAGGACGGTGCGCACCTCGTCGGTGACCTCGGCGAGCGGGTCGTCCGCGCGGGAGGCGTTGTCGACGATCAACTCGCGTGTGTGGTCGTACTCCTCGGGGTGGAGGATCGCGAAGACGAGGTCTTCCAGTTCGGTCTTGAGAGCCTGGACGCCGAGCCGTTCGGCGAGCGGGATGAGGACGTCCCGGGTGACCTTGGCGATACGGGCCTGCTTCTCGGGGCGCATCACACCCAGGGTGCGCATGTTGTGCAGGCGGTCGGCGAGTTTGATCGACATCACGCGGACGTCGCTGCCGGTGGCGACGAGCATCTTGCGGAAGGTCTCGGGCTCGGCCGCGGCGCCGTAGTCGACCTTCTCCAACTTCGTTACGCCGTCGACGAGATAGCGCACCTCGGCGCCGAACTCCTCGCCGACCTGATCAAGCGTCACCTCCGTGTCCTCGACGGTGTCGTGGAGCAGAGAGGCCGTCAACGTCGTGGTCTCGGCGCCGAGTTCGGCGAGGATCAGGGTCACGGCGAGGGGGTGCGTGATGTACGGCTCGCCGCTCTTGCGCATCTGGCCGCGGTGCGAGGACTCGGCCAGGACCCAGGCGCGGCGCAGCGGTTCGAGGTCGGCGTCGGGGTGGTGGGCGCGATGCGCCTCGGCGACATGGCCGATCGCGTCGGGCAGCCGGTCGCGGGCGGTGGGACCGAGCAGGGCGGCCCGGCCGAGCCGACGCAGGTCGATCCGGGGGCGGGCCTTCCTGCGGGGCGCTGTGTTGGTCACAGGGCCTGGGCTCGCAGGGTTCGTTGCCTCCGCACTCATGGGCACCTCCGGCTGCTTGACCGGCGGACGGGTGCCCCATGGCGTACTCGGCTCAGGGGATCTTCGATCCCCCGTCCGGGCCGGTGCTTGATGCTACCGAGCCCACCACGTGCGACTGACCGCCTCTCGCCGAGCGTGAAACGGATCACCCATTCGAGCGAAGGTCGGGAGGTTTACGGTTTTGCGCCACACGCTCCCGGGTCGGCCGTGCTTTCCGGCCGACCCGGCCGCCGGAGACTTCGGATCAGTGCCTCAGGGGCGGCCGGGGCTGCGAATCACCCGTTCAGCGGATGGCGTTTTCCAGCCACTCGGCATCGATCTCGCCCTCGGCGACGATCACCGCGGGACCGGTCATCTCGATCCTGCCGTCGGGCCACTCGGTGATCACCAGCGTTCCCCCGGGTACGTCGACGGTGTAGGTCGCCCGCGTTCCGGTGACCGCGGGGTCGGCGCCGTCGCGCCGGGCGGCGGCCACGGCGACCGCGCACGCGCCCGTGCCGCACGACCGGGTCTCGCCCGCGCCGCGCTCGTGCACCCGCATGGCCACATGGCCGGGGCCCCGGTCGACCACGAACTCGACGTTCACGCCCTCCGGGTAGGCGCCGGCCGGGCTGAAGGGGGGCGGGGAGTACAGGTCACCCGCGTGCGCGAGGTCGTCGACGAAGGCGACCGCGTGCGGGTTGCCCATGTTCACGTTCCGCGCGGGCCAGCTGCGCTCGCCGACGCTCACCGTGACGTCCCCTTCGGGGAGAAGCGCCTTGCCCATGCCGACCGTGACGTCACCGTCCTTGGCGAGGTGAACGGTTTTGACTCCCCCGCGCGTGGCGACCGTGATGTCCCCTGCGGCCACATGTCCGGCGCGCTGGAGATAGCGCGCGAACACACGCACTCCGTTGCCGCACATCTCGGAGACCGAGCCGTCGCCGTTGCGGTAGTCCATGAACCACTCCGCCTCGGCCGCCATGTCCCGTGCCTCGGGGTGCGCGGCGGACCGCACGACATGCAGCAGTCCGTCGCCGCCGATGCCCGCGCGGCGGTCGCACAGGGCGGCCACGGCGGCCGGGGACAGGTCGATGACGTTCTCGGGGTCCGGGACGATCACGAAGTCGTTCTCGGTGCCGTGCCCCTTGAGGAAGGCGATCCGCGTGCTCATTCCTCGATCGTACGGGGTGGCTACGACATCCCGGCGACCAGTTGTGACCGACCTCGACGGCCGACGCGACCGACCTCCCCGACTGCTGCGACCGACGTCGGCGGCTAGCGGAGCCTGGCCACGCGCCACACGGCGAGCACCACGACCACGGCCACCAGCAGGGCGTAGGCGATGACGACCCGCCAGTCCAGGCGGCGACCCGAGCCGCGCTGCGGGAAGCCGGGCCAGGTGTGGCCGACGCGGCGGGCCGCGGTCATGCCCCAGCCGGCCGCACAGGAGCAGATGAGCAGGCCCAGCATGGCGATCACGGCCCCGCTGTCGCCGAAGTCGAAGGCGAGCGGGAAGGCGAACATCAGGGAGCCGACGGCGGCCAGGGCCACGATGGGGGCGAGCTGCCAGATGCGCAGGCGACGCTGCGGGCGCAGCTCGACCTCGACCTCGGGTCCCGCGTACATCTCGTCGGGCCCGGGACCGTCGGCGGTCACGCCGCCCTGGATCTCGTCCGGGCCGTCCGGGCTCAGTCGGCCGTCGACCTCTTCCGGTTCACCACGGTCCGCGGTGACCTGCTCAGCGCCTTCTGCGGTGTCGCGAGGGCCGGCCTCCATCGCCACGCGCCCTCCCAACTCGGACTCCACTTGGTCGATCGAAGCTCGATGATGGCACGCCCCCGGAGGCCGCAACGGCGGCCGGAGCGTCCCGATGCCATGACGTGATCAGGCTGTGACCGGTCGTTCGACCAACGCCAGTGCCAGGTGCGGAAGTTCTGTGAGATCGGCCGCAGCCCCACTCAACCAGTGCACCCGGGGATCGCGTCTGAACCACGAATCCTGGCGGCGCGCGAAGCGCTTGGTGGCCCGCACGGTCTCCGCGCGCGCCTCCTGTTCCGTGCACTCCCCCGCGAGCGCCGCGAGCACCTGCTGATAGCCGAGCGCGCGGGACGCGGTGACCCCCTCGCGCAGGCCCCGCGCCTCCAGCTCCCGCACTTCGTCGACGAGCCCCGCGCCCCACATCCGGTCGACCCGACGCGCGATGCGCTCGTCGAGTTCGGGGCGGGCCACGTCGACGCCGATCTGGACGGTGTCGTAGACCGAGTCGTGGCCCGGGAGGTTGGCCGTGAAGGGTTTGCCGGTGATCTCGATGACCTCCAGGGCGCGGACGATACGGCGGCCGTTGCTGGGCAGGATCGCGTGCGCGGCCTCGGGGTCGGCGGCGGCCAGGCGGGCGTGCAGGGCTCCGGAGCCGCGCAGTGCGAGGTCCTCCTCCAGGCGGGCCCGGACCTCGGGGTCGGTGCCGGGGAACTCCAGGTTGTCGACGGCCCCGCGCACGTACAGCCCGGAGCCGCCGACCAGGATCGGCCAGCGGCCCGCGGCGAGCAGGGCGTCGATGTGCTCGCGGGCGAGGCGCTGGTACTCGGCGACGGACGCCGTGACGGTCACGTCCCAGATGTCCAGGAGGTGGTGCGGGATGCCGCCGCGCTCCTCGGGCGTCAGCTTGGCGGTGCCGATGTCCATCCCTCGGTAGAGCTGCATGGAGTCGGCGTTGACGACCTCGCCACCTAGACGCTGGGCCAGGAAGACGCCCAGATCGGACTTTCCGGCCGCAGTCGGTCCGACGACGGCGATGACTCGGGGGGCGGGGGGTGCGCTGCTCACGTTCACAGTCTCCCAAACACCGGACCCCGCCTCGAACGAGTTACGTGACGGCACTCGTGCGGAGTCGTTGCCCGTTGCGAGATGTCCCGCCGCCGGTTTCTGGAGGCGGCGCCCCGGGTGACGCAAACGGACGCACCGGGCTACGCGGGATTTCGCCCGCACGAGTAACGTATGGAGTTGATATGGGCGTTTTTGACCGACTTCTTCGGAGGTCGAAGGCCACGGAGGACGCGTCGACCGCCGACACGCAGGCCGGCGCGGAGACGGCCGAGGACCTCACGGCCGAAGTGGCGGACGAGGTGTCGGAGACCGAGGCGGGGGCAGACGCCCAGGAAGCGGTGGAGACGACGGCGACGGAGGCCGTCGGGGCCGCGGACGGAGTCGAGATCCCCAAGCAGCAGTCCGCCGAAGTGGCCGCCGACAACGGGGCCGGTGAAGGCGCCCGCACGTAACCACCCCGCGTGGAAGGTGAACCATGGGTCTGATGGACAGTTTCAAGGCCAAACTCGCCCCGGCGAAGGACAAGGTCTCGGGCCTCGCACAGCAGCACGGAGGCAAGATCGGGAGCGGCCTCGACAAGGCCGCGAAGATGGTCGACGAGAAGACCAAGGGCAAGTACAGCGACAAGATCCAGACGGGCACGGGCAAGGCCAAGGACGCCATGGACCGACTCGCGCACAAGGACGACACGGGGAGCGCGGGAAGCACGGGGACGGAGCGCGGCGGCACGACCACACCGCCGGACTCGCCCCCGCCAGCCACCTGACCGGCACCCGCACACCGATCGGCGGACGGCCGCGGAGCGCTGGCTCCCCGGCCGTCCGCCGTTTCGCGGCTGCACCACGTTCAGGGCCGCACCGCGCCTACGACCAGGTCGCGACCACGTATCCGACGCCGTACGGTGCGTCCTCGTACAGCAGCGCGCCGTCGAGGTCCGCGCCCTCCGCCGCGCCCGCGAGGACCTGCCAGGGGGCACGGCCGGAGGCCTTCAGCTCGTACGCCAGCTCGGCGTCCAGCGCCTTGAGGGCGGACACGTCCGCCGCTCCCAGCGCACGCGCGATCTCGGCGTCGAAGGGTGCCGCGCGCTCGTCGAGATAGCCCGGCGCCTTCAGCGTCCGGCACGCGCTCGCGTCGCCCATCACCAGCAGGGCCACCCGCTCGGCCCGCGCGACGATGTCCCTCCCGGCTTGGATACACCGCTCGGCCGCGAGAGGTTCCCCCACACCGAGCCCCTCGATCGGGGCGTCGGACCACCCGGTCCGCTCCAGCAGCCACGCGGCGACGGCGAGCGAGGGGGGAAGCGACCGCTCCGACACGGCGGCCCCGTCCCTCCCGAGCCGTACGTCGAGGTCCACTCCGAAACCGCGGAACGACCCCCGGGTGCCTTCGGGATGCGGCCCGCGCCCGCTCTGCCCGGCGGGCCCGACGACCACCAGACGGTCCGGCCGGGCGGCGGCGAGCACCCCGAGCGCATCGGTGCACGCGGCACGCGCGGCGTCCATCTCGGAGGCGGCACCGGCGGCGACATCGGGGACGAGAAGCGGGGGGCAGGGGCAGACGGCGGCGGCTACGAGCATGGCCGGAACACTAACAAGGAGCACCGGCGGTCCAGCCGGCCACGCCGTCCGGCACCGGGACGCGAGTCCCACCCGCACGCCTCAGCCTCGCCCCCGGCCTCTCACCATCGCTGGACAGCCGCCCCGTCAGTCGCAGCCGCAGCCGCTCCCCGTGGCGACCGGCAGCGGCGCGGGGGCGCCGATCTTCGGGAGGCCCAGCATCACGCCGGCCGGCTTGGCGGCCTCGGCCGCGTTCCGCTTCTCCCAGGCGTCGCCCGCGCGCGTGGAACGCACGTTCAGGGTGGGGCCCTCGGCGAGGAGGTGGTGCGGGGCGGCGTAGGTGATCTCGACCGTCACCACGTCACCGGGGCGGACCTCCTGGTCCGGCTCGGTGAAGTGGACGAGGCGGTTGTCGGGGGCACGTCCGGAGAGGCGGTGGGTGGCGCCGTCCTTGCGGCCCTCGCCCTCGGCGACCATCAGCTCCAGGGTGCGGCCGACCTGCTTCTTGTTCTCGTCCCAGGAGATCTCCTCCTGGAGGGCGACCAGACGCATGTAGCGCTCCTGGACGACCTCCTTGGGGATCTGGTTCTCCATGGTCGCGGCCGGAGTGCCGGGCCGCTTGGAGTACTGGAACGTAAACGCTTGCGCGAAGCGGGCCTCGCGGACCGCGTGCATCGTCTGCTCGAAGTCCTCCTCGGTCTCCCCGGGGAAGCCCACGATGATGTCCGTGGTGATGGCGGCGTGCGGGATGGCCGCGCGGACCTTGTCGATGATCCCCAGGTAGCGCTCCTGACGGTAGGAGCGCCGCATGGCCTTGAGGATCACGTCCGAGCCGGACTGCATGGGCATGTGCAGCTGCGGCATCACGTTCGGCGTCTCGGCCATCGCGGCGATGACGTCGTCGGTGAAGTCACGCGGGTGCGGGGACGTGAAGCGAACCCGCTCCAGGCCGTCGATGGTCCCGCAGGCACGCAGCAGCTTGCTGAAGGCCTCGCGGTCGCCGATGTCGGAGCCGTACGCGTTGACGTTCTGGCCGAGCAGGGTGATCTCGGAGACGCCCTCGGCGACCAGGGCGTCGATCTCGGCGAGGATGTCGCCGGTGCGGCGGTCCTTCTCCTTGCCGCGCAGCGCCGGGACGATGCAGAAGGTGCACGTGTTGTTGCAGCCGACGGAGATCGACACCCAGGCCGCGTAGGCACTCTCGCGCCGGGTCGGCAGCGTCGAGGGGAATGCCTCCAGGGACTCCGCGATCTCGACCTGCGCCTCTTCCTGGACGCGTGCGCGTTCCAGCAGGACGGGCAGCTTGCCGATGTTGTGCGTGCCGAAGACGACGTCCACCCAGGGCGCCTTCTTCACGATGGTGTCGCGGTCCTTCTGGGCGAGGCAGCCGCCGACGGCGATCTGCATCCCGGGGCGCTTGGTCTTCATCGGGGCGAGGCGGCCGAGGTTGCCGTAGAGCCGGTTGTCGGCGTTCTCGCGCACCGCGCAGGTGTTGAAGACGACGACGTCGGCGTCGCCGTCCGACCCTTCGGGTGCGCGGACGTAACCGGCGCCCTCCAGGAGCCCGGAGAGCCGCTCGGAATCATGGACGTTCATCTGGCACCCGTAGGTGCGCACTTCGTACGTTTTGACGTCCACTGCCTCGCTCCGGTCACCGCTGCTCATGCGACAAGGGTAGGCGGTGCCGGGAGTGACTCTTTCTGCGGCTGAGAACCGCCGTGGCTCAGGTCACTCGGAGCTACGGCCGGAATCCGGAGTTCCGGCGGGCCGACCGCCGCTCCACCCCTGTCTGCGCAGCACCCCCGGCACATCCGGCGTCTCGTAGTGCTCGCCCTTGAGGACCTTGCCGTCGGCCCGGCGGGCGATCTCGCCGTCCGGGCCGATCTTGGTCATGTTGGAGCGGTGGACCTCGGCGATCACCGCGTCGAGGTCTATGCCGTGGACGAGGGCCGTGCCGTACGCGACATAGACGACGTCGGCCAGTTCGTGCGCCAGTCGGTCGAGGGGGCCGTTCACCGAGACCTCGGCGACCTCCGCGGCCTCCTCGGCGAGCAGCTCGCCGCGGTGGGCGGCGAGGTCGGGGGCGACCTCGGTGGGTGTGCTGCGGGCGTCGAGCCCGAAGGCGAGGTGGAATTCGCGGACCAGGTCGGCGGGCGAAGAACTCATGCCACGACCCTAACGGCCGCCACTGACACCACCGGCCCGCGAGCCCGGCCCTGGTCAGTACCGCTCAAGGGCTGGCAGGATCGCGCGCATGCTCAAGGTGTTCTCCCGTATCAGCAGGCGCCGGGCCCTGACGGGCGCGGCGGCCGGCTTCGTCGTGTTCGGGCTGCTGCTGTGGTGGCTGCTGCCACTGGGGGACGAGCCGCCGACCGGGACGATCACCTTCAGCACCGGGACACCGCTCGGGGTCTACCAGGAGTACGGCAAGCTGCTGCGCGCCGAGCTCGACAAGGACATGCCGGGCCTCACGGTGAAGCTGGTGAACAGCGCCGGGTCGCAGGAGAACGTCGCGCGTGTGGCGACCGGTCACGCCGACTTCACCATCGCCGCGGCCGACGCGGTGGAGACGTACGAGGAGGACGGCAAGCCGGGTGCCGCCGGGCTGCGTGGGATCGCGCGGCTCTACGACGACTACGTCCAGCTCATCGTCCCGCGCGACTCGGACATCAACTCGGTCGCCGATCTGCGGAACAAGCGGGTGGCCATAGGGCCGGACCGCTCGGGTGTGCGCCTGATCGCGAACCGGGTGCTCACGGCGGCCGGCATCGACCCGGAGAAGGGCGTCAAGCCGGTGGCTGCCGGCATCGACACCGGACCGGACCTGCTCAAGCGGGGCAAGCTCGACGCCTTCTTCTGGTCCGGCGGGCTCCCGACGGACGGCCTGAAGGACCTGGCCGCCCACTACGCGTTCCGGTTCGTGCCGATAGAGGCCACCCTCGTGGCGAAGATGCACGAGCAGGGCGACGCCACCCGCTACTACCGCGCCACCAACATGCCGGAGTCGGCCTACCCCGACATCCAGCGGGGATCCACGGTGCCCACCATCGCCGTCTCCAACCTGCTGATGACCCGCAAGGACCTGAACCCCAGACTCACCGAGTGGATCACCAAGACCGTGATCAAGAGCCGGGACGGCATCGGCGCGCATGTGCATTCCGCTCAGCTGGTGGACCTGCGCACGGCGATCTACACCGACCCCCTGGTCCTGCACGAGGGCGCCCGGCGCTACTACCGCTCCGTCAAACCGTAGGCGCAGAGGGGCCGTTGGCGCCCGCTCAGGCCGTCGGCCCGCTCCTGGGCACCGACACGGTCACCTTGAGCCCGTGCGGCTCGTGGTGGTCGTACGTCAGGGAGCCACCGCCCGCGGCCAGCAGGACCTGGGAGATGGACAGGCCGAGGCCGGAGCCCTTGATGTTCTGGTGCCGGCCGCTGCGCCAGAAGCGGTCGCCGACGCGGGCGAGTTCTTCGTCGGTGAGGCCCGGGCCCTGGTCCGTGACGACGACGGTGGAGGTCTCGCCGTTCGACGCGACCGTCACCTCGACGCACTGGTCCTCGGGCGTGAACTTCACCGCGTTGTCGATCACCGCGTCCAGGGCGCTGGAGAGCGTGACCGGGTCGGCCCAGGCGGTGGTGGGCGGACAACTGCCCACCAGGCGCACGCCCTTGGCCTCGGCGGTCGGGGACCAGGAGGCGACGCGCTCGGCGGTCAGCGCCCCGATGTCGGTGATCCTGAGGTCCGCTTCCGCGTGTTCGGCCAGGGCCAGGTCGAGCAGGTCGTCCAGGACCTGGGTCAGGCGTTTGCCCTCGGTGCGGACCGAGGCGATCTCGTCGTTGTCCTCCGGCAGTTCGAGCGCGAGCAGTTCGATGCGCAGCAGCAGCGCCGAGAGCGGGTTGCGCAACTGGTGCGAGGCGTCGGCGACGAAGGCGCGCTGCTGCTCCAGCACGTCCTCGACGTTGTCCGCCATCTCGTTGAACGAACGGGCCAGGCGCTGGAGTTCCGGCGGCCCGCCGGCCGCGGCGACCCGGGACTTGAGGCGTCCGGTGGCGATGTCGTGGGTGGTGGCGTCGAGCACACGCACGGGCCGCAGGACCCAACCGGTCAGCCGTAGAGCCGCGCCGACGGCCAGCAGCATGGCGCCGATCTCCCCCGCGCCGATCGTCAGCCAGCCGCGCAGGGTCCGTGAACGCATCGGCCCGGTGGGCGAGTCGGTGACGACGACCGCGATGACGTCGCCGTCCCGGATGACCGGCGAGGCGACGACCAGGCGGTGGCGCTGCCAGGGCCAGACCTGTTCCGGGTCGTGGCTGCGGCGGCTGAGCAGGGCCTCGTCGAAGGCGTCACGGACCTCGCCGGTCTTGGGGAGCAGGAAGTCGTCCGGTGCGTTCGCCATGGAGGTGTCGGTGCGGTAGAAGACGCCCGCGCGGATGCCGTAGACCTCGTAGTAGCTGGCGAGTTCGCGGTCCAGGGTCTGCTGGCGTTCGTCCGGGACCATGTCTGCGGGGCGGCTGCCCGTGGGCGTGTCGGTGACGAACTGGGCGAGCGCGGCGAACCGCGCGGTGTCGTCGATACGGTCGACGATCACCTTCTGCTGCTGGGCCGCGGCGACGCTGATGGCAAGCGGAACGCCGAGGGCGAGCAGAACGGCCGCCATCAGGACGATGAGCAGCGGGAGGAGACGTGTGCGCACCCGGGCCCGCTACGCGGCCGGGGCGACGAGCCGGTAGCCGACGCCTCGTACGGTCTCGATCAGCGCGGGCATCCGCAGCTTGGCGCGCAGGGACGCGACATGTACCTCCAGGGTGCGTCCCGTGCCCTCCCAACTGGTGCGCCACACCTCGCTGATGATCTGCTCCCGCCGGAAGACCACCCCGGGACGCTGTGCCAGCAGTGCCAGCAGGTCGAACTCCTTGCGGGTCAGTTGGACGACCGAACCGTCCACGCTGACCTGGCGGGTGGGCAGTTCGATGCGCACCGGGCCGAGCCGCAGCGCGGTGTCGCCGCCCCCGGTCACGTCCTCGTGGACGCTGCGCCGGCTGACGGCGTGGATGCGGGCCAGCAGCTCCCCGGTGTCGTACGGCTTCACCACGTAGTCGTCGGCTCCGAGGTTGAGGCCGTGGATGCGGGAACGCACGTCGGACCGCGCGGTCACCATGATCACCGGAGTGCTGGTGCGCTTGCGGATCTTGCCGCAGACCTCGTAGCCGTCCTGATCGGGCAGACCGAGGTCGAGGAGAACGACGCCGAAGACATCGCCCTCGGGGACGAGCGCCTGGAGGGCCTCCTCGCCGCTGCGGGCATGGGTGACGTCGAAGCCGTGCCGCGCCAGGACCGCGGACAGAGCGGCGGCGACATGGTTGTCGTCCTCGACGAGGAGCAGTCTCATCCCGGCCCCCTCCGGTTCATCGTTCGTATGGTCTCGGCCTGTACGAAAGCACGTCTCACGCGCGCGTGCACCCAGGCAGTCACGCTGATGGACGAAGACGCCGTCAAGGGGGTTCCGGTTGCGCGCGGTTTTCCGTTACGCAGCCGGTACACCTCCTCGCGACAAGTGCTACGGCACGTGTCCCGATTGCTATCCGATCGTGATGCTCAGATCTCGCTCAGATGTGATGACGCTGTTCGTAAGGCCTCACTACTGTCCTCCGCAACCGACGAGGACGGAGCCAGCAAGCGATGACCAAGGTATCGGTGGCCAAGGAAGACGCGGTCCCGACGGGCGAACTGGTCGTCCTGAAGAGCGTCAACAAGCACTTCGGCGCGTTGCACGTACTCCAGGACATCGATCTGTCGATCGCCCGCGGTGAGGTCGTCGTGGTGATCGGCCCCTCCGGGTCCGGAAAGTCCACGCTGTGCCGCACCATCAACCGCCTGGAGACGATCGACTCGGGTGCCATCGCGATCGACGGCAAGCCGTTGCCCCAGGAGGGCAGGGAGCTGGCCCGGCTGCGTGCCGACGTCGGGATGGTCTTCCAGTCCTTCAACCTCTTCGCGCACAAGACGGTGCTCGAGAACGTGATGCTGGGCCAGGTCAAGGTCCGCAGGGCCGACAAGAAGCAGGC
Source organism: Streptomyces sp. NPDC050549 (assembly GCF_040655035.1). Classification (NCBI taxonomy): domain Bacteria; kingdom Bacillati; phylum Actinomycetota; class Actinomycetes; order Kitasatosporales; family Streptomycetaceae; genus Streptomyces; species Streptomyces sp. NPDC050549. The sequence continues at coordinate 41,033 of NZ_JBFAJD010000027.1, read as the reverse complement.
CGAGGAGAAGGCCCGGGCACTCCTCGACAGGGTCGGCGTGGCCACCCAGGCGGACAAGTACCCGGCGCAGCTGTCCGGCGGTCAGCAACAGCGGGTCGCCATCGCGCGGGCGCTGGCCATGGACCCCAAGGTGATGCTCTTCGACGAGCCCACCTCGGCACTCGACCCGGAGATGATCAACGAGGTCCTGGAGGTCATGCAGCAGCTGGCCCGGGACGGGATGACGATGATCGTCGTCACCCATGAGATGGGCTTCGCGCGTTCGGCGGCCAACCGCGTGGTGTTCATGGCCGACGGCCGCATCGTCGAAGAGGCCGTGCCCGACCAGTTCTTCAGCAACCCGCGCAGCGACCGGGCCAAGGACTTCCTGTCGAAGATCCTGCACCACTGACGACCACCCGAGAACGCCCAAGAGCACCGAAGAACAACGGCAGAACCCAAGAGCACCGAAGAAGGCCGACAGCCGGCCGCTGACGGCCCGTCGACGACGGGCGGCCGCCGACTGCCGCTGCGATCCCGCACGCCCTCAGAGCCACCGTCCCGCGCCCTGACGGGCCCTCATCTCCCCACCAGCCAAAGGATGTTCATCATGAAGCTTCGCAAGGTCACCGCCGTCGCAGCCACCGCGCTCGTCCTCTCGCTCGCCGCGACGGCCTGCGGGAGCAGCGACAAGGACGACTCCGGTTCGGGTTCCGGGGGCGGCGGCAAGATCAAGGTCGGCATCAAGTTCGATCAGCCGGGCCTCGGCCTGAAGCAGCCGGACGGGAGCTTCGCCGGTTTCGACGTGGACGTGGCGACCTATGTGGCCGGGCAGCTCGGCTACAAGCCCACCCAGATCGAGTGGGTCGAGACCAAGAGCGCCGACCGCGAGAACGCCCTGGCGCGCGGTGACGTCAAGTTCATCGCGGCCTCGTACTCCATCAACGACGAGCGCAAGCAGAAGGTCGACTTCGCCGGCCCCTACCTGCTGGCCCACCAGGACCTGCTGGTCAAGAAGGACTCGACGATCGCCAAGGGCACGGACCTCAACGGCAAGAAGCTGTGTTCCGTGACCGGTTCGACCTCGGCGCAGAACATCCACGACACGATCGCCCCTAAGGCCAACCTCCGTGAGTACAGCGGCTACTCGGAGTGCATCGCGGGCCTGCAGAGCGGCGCCGTGGACGCGGTGACCACCGACGACTCGATCCTCGCGGGCTTCGCCTCGCAGGACAAGTACAAGGGTCAGTTCAAGCTCGCCGGCCTCAAGCTCAGCAACGAGAACTACGGCATCGGCGTCAAGAAGGGCGACTCTGCGACCGTCACCAAGATCAACACCGCGCTGGAGAAGATGGTCAGCAGCGGCGCCTGGCAGACGGCGGTCACCAAGAACTTCGGCCCGGCCGGGTACAAGAACGAGCCCGCCCCGAAGATCGGCGACATCGTCAAGTAACCCTGGAAATCGCCCGTAAGGCAGGCCCCATACCCGGAAGCGCGGGAGATCGTGTTCGACTTTCTTCAAGGTTATGACGTCCTAGGGGCGTTCTGGATGACGGTGAAACTCACCGTCATCTCCGCCCTCGGCTCCCTGGTCTGGGGCACACTGCTGGCCGGAATGCGGGTCAGCCCGGTCCCCCTGATGCGTGGCTTCGCCACCTTCTACGTCAACACCGTCCGGAACATCCCCCTGACGGTCATCATCGTCTTCACCTCACTCGGCCTCGCCGACATCTTCGGCGTGACGATGGGCGCGTCCGACGACTTCAAGGTGCAGGGTTTCCGACTCGCACTGCTGGGTCTCATCGCCTACCACGCGGCCTTCGTCTGCGAGGCGGTGCGCTCCGGCATCAACACCGTGCCTGTCGGACAGGCCGAGGCGGCCCGCGCCATCGGACTGAGCTTCAGTCAGGTACTGCGGATCGTCATCCTTCCGCAGGCGTTCCGCGCGGTCATCACACCGCTGGCCAACGTACTGATCGCCCTCACCAAGAACACGACCGTGGCGGCGGCGATCGGTGTCGCCGAGGCGGCCGCCCTGATGAAGTCGATGATCGAGAACGAGGCCCAGACGGTCGCCATCGGTGCGGTCTTCGCGTTCGGCTTCGTGGTACTGACCCTGCCCACCGGCCTCTTCCTCGGCTGGCTGGGCAAGCGACTGGCGGTGAAGCGATGACCTCCGTCCTCTACGACGCGCCCGGCCCCCGCGCCAAGCGGCGCAACGTGCTCCTGACCGTCGTCTTCGTCGTCCTGCTCGCCGCGTTCCTGTGGTGGATCTGGCGGACGATGGACGACAAGGGCCAGCTGAAGTGGGCCCTGTGGCAGCCGTTCACCACGTCGGACGCCTGGACGACGTATCTGCTGCCCGGCCTGGGCACCACCCTGAAGGCCGCCGCGCTCTCCATGCTGATCGCCCTCCCCCTGGGCGCGGTGTTCGGCATCGCCCGGATGTCCGACCACCGATGGGTGCGCATACCGGCCGGCGTGGTGGTCGAGTTCTTCCGGTCGATCCCGGTCCTGCTGATGATGCTGTTCGCGAACGAGTTCTATGTCCGCTCCACGAACATCGGCAGCGAGGATCGGCCTCTGTACGCGGTCGTCACCGGCCTGGTGCTCTACAACGCCTCGGTGCTCGCCGAGATCGTCCGGGCGGGCATCCTGTCCCTCCCCAAGGGGCAGACGGAGGCCGCGTACGCGGTCGGGCTGCGCAAGGGCCAGACGATGACGAGCATCCTGCTCCCGCAGTCCGTCACGGTCATGCTGCCGGCGATCGTCAGCCAGCTCGTGGTGATCGTGAAGGACACCGCGCTGGGCGGCGTGATGCTGGGCCTCACCGAGCTGCTCAACTCGCGCAGCACCCTCGCGGCCAACTACGCCAACGTGGTGGCGAGTTTCATCGTCGTCGGGTTCATCTACATCCTGCTGAACCTCGTTCTCACGACCTTCGCGAGCTGGCTGGAGCGCAGGCTGCGGCGCAGCAAGAAGAGCACGGGCGCGACCGTCGCCCTCGAAGACGCCACCGGGCTCAACCCCTCGCAGGTGGGGGGCGGCTTCGGGACCGGCGCAGGCGGCACGATCTGATGATCGGTCATATGGCATGAACGACACGGAGGCAGTGGCATGATCGCCACTGCCTCCGTCACTTGACGCAAGCACCGGCAATGGGTTGCATACGTTCTGTGATCGTGCACCCTGCTCCAACTTCCTGTTCACATGCGTCCCCGAGGACACCGTCACGGGCAGGGGGCGCCGCACCGTGGACCCGGTGATCATCGTCGGAGCGGGGCCCGTGGGGCTCACGCTCGCCCTGGCGCTGGCGCGGCAGGAGGTGCCCTCCGTCGTCCTCGACGAGGGACCCGGCAAGGACGAACCGCGCCCCGCGCGGACCGTCGTCCTGCGCGAGGACACCGCGGCGCTGCTGGAGCGGCTGACCGGTGTCCCGCTCGCCAAGGCCGGTTTGCACTGGGCCGGATGGCGGTCGATGCGGCGCAAGCAGGTGATGCGCGAGATCACGTTCGACGACACCGAGCCCGCCCCCCTGCACATCGCCCAGCACGTACTGACCGGCGCCCTGCGCCAGGCACTCGCGGGCGAGCGGCTGGTGAAACTCGCCGTGGACAACCGCCTCGACGCGGTCGAACAGGAACCCTCGGGCGTCACCGCCCACACCCGCGGCCCCCAGGGCACCTGGTGGCGCGGCAGTTACCTGGTGGGCTGCGACGGCCCGCGCTCCACCGTGCGCAAGCTCCTGGACATCCGCTTCCCCGGCCGTACGGCGGTGGAGCGACACGCCGTGGCCGCGCTGCGCACGGAACTTCCGTGGCCCGACGAGGCGTTGTTGCACCGGGTGCCGCCGTGGCGGACATCCGGGCCCTCGGCCGGGGAGGTCACCGGGCGCCCCCTCCCGGACGGTGTGTGGCGCCTGGACTGGCTGCTGCCGCCGGGCAAGGACCTGGTCACGCCCGAGCTGCTGCTCACCCGTATCCGGGAGACCCTCGCGGGCTGGACCGAGGGCCCGACACCGCCGTACGAGCTGCTCGACACCGGCGTGCACACCGTGCACCACCGGCTGGCGCGCCGGTGGCGGGTGGGGCGGGTGTTTCTCGCCGGGGACGCGGCGCATCTGCTGGGAGCTCTCGGTACGCAGGGGCTGGACGAGGGGCTGCGGGATGCCGACAACCTCGCCTGGAAGCTGGCGCCGGCCTGGCACCACGGGCCGCACGAGGCGCTGCTCGACAGCTATCAGGCGGAGCGGCGGGCGGTGGTCGCGGCCCGGCTGCGCGCCGCGGACCAGGCGCTGCCGTTGGTGCGCGGCGGTGCCGGGCTGCGCGCGGTCGTGCCCGGCTCGGCCCGCGGCCACGACTCGCTGCTCACGGACGGTCACTTGGGGCGCGGCGCGCTCGGTGCGCCGGGGGCGTACGCCGACTCGCCGCTCGCGCCCCGGCACATCGAGGGCGAGGTTCCCGTCGACACCCCGCCCGGGGCGCCGGTCACCGATGTCCGGGTCACCGCGGAGGACGGCTCCTCCGTACGGCTGCGGGACCGCCTCGGGCGGGGTGCCCTGCTGGTCGTACTGGTCGCACCGGGCACGGGCGTGTGGGAGCGCAAACACTGGGTGACCGCCGGGGTCATGCCACGCCTGGCAGCGGCGGTCACGGCGCTGCCGCACCCGGCCGAGCTGCTGGTCGCCGAGAGCTACCCGGGCGCCGCCGCCCACACGGTCCTGCTCGTACGGCCCGACGGACACCTGGTCACCGCGCTGAGCGGGGTGCGGCCGGCCGATCTGTACGCGGCGGCCGAGGCGACCCTTGGCGGCCCGGCGAGGACGGAGGCCACGGCCGGCTCGCGCTGAGACCTCCGTGCGCCAACTGTCCACATAGTGACTCTGAGTTGACCCGCATGCACCGCCGTGCTGTACTCCGGATCATGACCGACACCTCTGTCCACCTCTGGCGGAAGGTCCATCTGGACCTCCTCCGCTACGTGGGCTGCGTCTGTCACGTCTCCTGCTGAATTCGCATCTCTCTCACTCGCGCGCGCCCTTTCTGTGGGCCCGCGCGCGCCTTCGCGAACACTCATCAGGACGGTGCACGTGTCTGTATCCCCCTCTGCCTCCGTGTCCCCCGCCGCGCCCGCCCATGCTCCGACGCAGGCGGACCTGCTCGACTTCGTACGGAGTACGGCCGCCGACGCCGAACTCATCGCCTCGCTCCCCCTCGATCCCGAGGGCCGCACGTGGGTGCGGCTCAAGGGGCCCGGCGGCAGCGAGGCCTGGCTGATCGGCTGGCCGCCCGGCAGCGGGACGGGCTGGCACGACCACGCCGACTCGGTGGGCGCGTTCCTCACCGCCGCCGGCAAACTCAAGGAGAACTCGCTCGCCGCCCGGCTCCCGAGCCACGGCTGGAAGACCCTCGAACTGGAGGAGGGCGTGGACCGCGAGCGGCGGCTGCCGGCCGGCAAGGGCCGCGCCTTCGGCCACCACCACGTCCACGAGGTGCTCAACGAGTCCACCGAAGAGCACGCGATCTCCGTCCACGCCTACTACCCGCCGCTGCCGCAAATCCGCCGCTACAGCCGCACCGGCCCGGTGCTGCGCCTGGAGCAGGTCGAGCGCCCGGAGGACTGGCAGTGAGTGCCCTGCGCGAACAGCCGCCCGGTACAGACGAGTTGCTGGAGCGGGTCCGCGCGGACTATCGGCGGATCGAGGCCAGGGAGGCATACGACGCCGCCCGCGACGGCACGGCTCTTCTGGTCGACATCCGTTACGCGGCACTGCGCGACGGGGACGGGCTCATCCCCGGCGCGCTGGTCGTCGAGCGCAACGAACTGGAGTGGCGCCTCGACCCCCGGGGCAGCCACCGCGTCCCCGAGGCCACCGGCCACGACCTGCGCGTCGTGGTGATCTGCAACGAGGGCTACGCCTCCAGCCTGGCCGCCGCGTCCCTGCACCGACTGGGCCTGCACCGCGCGACGGACCTCGTCGGCGGCTTCCAGGCCTGGAAGGCGGCGGGACTGCCTGTCACGTCGTAGACACGGTGTCCATGACGTGACAGTCCGGCTCCCGTCTCCGCTCACAGTCCGTCGGAGGGGCAGTAGAGCGGGGCGGTGTCCGCGTTGGCCTTCGTGACCAGGCGGGCCGGCGTCGTGGCGATCTTCTCCACCTTCTCCTCACGGAGAAGGCTGATGGCGTTGGTGACGGCCAGTTCGCCCGGGAAGGCGAGGAATCGGGTGAGTACGGTGCGGGCGCCGGCCGGTGTCTCGGCTTCGGGGCGCTTGTAGCGGTTGAGGAGGGCGATGTACTCCTCGAAGAACGCGCCGAGTTCGGGCAGCGTCAGCCGGATGATGCCGCGCGAGTACGGGAAGGCGTCCGCCCACGGCCCGGTCTCGGCGGCGACCCGCTGGAACTGCTCGAAGAGCTCCAGATCGGCGGCGTACGCATGGTGGTTGAACTCGTCCATGACGTGCCGCATCTCGGCGCTCTGGCGACTGCGCGGCGGGAAGCGACGGTCACCAGGAACGGCCCGCCACCAGCGCTCTCGACCGTGACCGTGGTCGGGGCCGTGGTCGGGTGCACGCCCCGCCTCAGTCTCCTCGACGAAGCCGTAGCGGGCGAGTTCACGCAGGTGGTAGCTGGTGGAGCCGGTGTTCAGGCCCAGTGCGCGGGCGAGTGTGGCCGAGGTCGCGGAGCCGTGCAGGGTGAGGTGCTGAAGCATGCGCTGTCGGCGGGGCTGTGCGAGCGCCTTCAGCGTGGCGAGGTCGGAGAGTTCGACCGGCGCGGGTGTCGCCGCGCTGTGCTGGGCGGGCGTCTCCGCACCAGGTGGGCAGGGTTCCTGTGCCATGCGTACACAGTCGTTTGTGCACAGGTGTCTGTGCACTGTGACAATCCGGCGTCTTCAACGGGGGGTTGGCCCTACCTGAAGGATCTGCCAGTGGTGGCCTGAACGCGGTCGGCGCCCCCGCGCGTCCACCGTGTTCAGGCCGTGTGCACCACCGACAAGCCGGAGCCGGACAGGAACCGGATGGGTACCCGGACAGGAACCCGGATCAGTACCCCTCGTCCCCGAGGAACTCCGTGTCCTCGCCCTCTTCTTCCAGTGCCTGCCGGACCACCCTGAGGGCCATGCCCTGGGAGTAGCCCTTGCGGGCCAGCATGCCCGCGAGGCGCCGTAGCCTCTTGTCGCGGTCGAGGCCCTGGGTGGACCGCAGCTTGCGGTCCACCAGTTCGCGTGCCGTCGCCTCTTCCTGCTCGGAGTCGAGCTGGGAGACGGCCTCGTCGATCAGCGTGGAGTCGACGCCCTTGGTGCGCAGTTCCTGGGCGAGCGCGCGTCGCGCCAGTCCCCGGCCGTGGTGCCGGGACTCCACCCAGGCGTCCGCGAACGCACCGTCGTTGATCAGTCCGACCTCCTCGAACCGCGACAGCACCTCGTCGGCGACCTCGTCCGGGATCTCCCGCTTGCGCAGGGCGTCCGCGAGTTGCTTGCGGGTGCGCGGGTTCCCGGTGAGCAGGCGCAGACAGATGCCCCGCGCCCGCTCGGCCGGGTCCGCCGGCGGCTCCTCCTTCTCGGCCCTCGACGAGGAGAAGTCACCCCCGTCCTCTCCGGACGACTCTCCGAAGCCACGACCACGGCGCCCACGCCTTCCGCGTGCGCCGTCACCACGCGCCGTACCCCCGCGTGAGCCGCCCTCCCGTGAACCGCCTTCCCATGAACCGCCCCCGCCGCGCGCTCCGCGGCTGCGGCGTGAACCGTGGCCGGGTGCGTCGTCGTCGGTCGATCTCCCTTCGGGCGAAGTGCCGTCGGGCGCCGAGCTTCTGAAGGGCCGACCGCTACCCGCCGACCCATCGCCGGGCTCCGGGCCGCCGAACGGCGGACCGGACTCACCGGCGAAGCCGAAGCCGCCGGCCGACCACTCGCCGCCCGGCTCGCCGCCGTACGGCCCGTCCGTGCCGTACGGCTCCTCGGGTACGCCGTCCGCACCGTAGGCCGGGCCGTCACCGCCTCCCCCAGGCCCCTGCGGGGCGCCGGGATACGCGTACTCGGCCCAGTCCGTTCGTCGTGTCACGGGTCAGCTCTTGGCTGTCGTGGCCTTGGCCTTGGTGGTCTTGGCCGCAGCCGCCGGAGCGGGCACCGCCTTGGCGGCGTCGTCCGTGGCGGTGGTGACCGCCGCGTCCGCGGCCGGCTCGGCGGTGGGCTTGTCCTTCTCCGGACGGACGCCCACGCCCAGCTTCTCCAGGATCTTCTTCTCGATCTCGTTGGCCAGGTCGGGGTTGTCCTTCAGGAAGTTGCGCGCGTTCTCCTTGCCCTGGCCGAGCTGGTCGCCCTCGTACGTGTACCAGGCGCCGGCCTTGCGGACGAAGCCGTTCTCCACACCCATGTCGATCAGGCCGCCCTCGCGGCTGATGCCGTGGCCGTAGAGGATGTCGAACTCGGCCTGCTTGAAGGGTGGGGCGACCTTGTTCTTGACGACCTTGACGCGGGTGCGGTTGCCGACCGCGTCCGTGCCGTCCTTCAAGGTCTCGATACGGCGGATGTCGAGTCGTACCGAGGCGTAGAACTTCAGCGCACGGCCACCCGTCGTGGTCTCCGGGGAGCCGAACATCACGCCGATCTTCTCGCGGAGCTGGTTGATGAAGATGGCGGTGGTCTTGGACTGGTTGAGCGCGCTGGTGATCTTCCGCAGGGCCTGGCTCATCAGACGGGCCTGCAGACCGACGTGGCTGTCCCCCATCTCGCCCTCGATCTCCGCGCGCGGGACGAGTGCCGCGACGGAGTCGATGACGATGAGGTCGAGGGCGCCGGAGCGGACCAGCATGTCCACGATCTCCAGGGCCTGCTCGCCGTTGTCCGGCTGGGACAGGATCAGGTTGTCGATGTCGACGCCGAGCTTCTTCGCGTACTCGGGGTCGAGTGCGTGCTCCGCGTCCACGAACGCGACCTGGCCGCCGGCCCGCTGGGCGTTCGCCACCGCGTGCAGGGTCAGGGTCGTCTTGCCGGAGGACTCCGGGCCGTAGACCTCCACCACTCGGCCGCGCGGCAGACCGCCGACACCGAGGGCGACGTCGAGTGCGGTCGACCCGGTGGGGATGACCTCGATGGGCTCGTTCGGCCGCTCACCGAGGCGCATCACCGCGCCCTTGCCGAACTGCCGTTCAATCTGCGCGAGAGCGGCGTCCAGTGCCTTCTCGCGGTCGGTTCCTGCCATGGGTTCCACCCGATTTGCTTGAGTCGATCGCTTCACGTCAAAGACGCTAACGCCTGCCACTGACAATGCGCCCCGACGCCCGTCCGGCCTGTGGATAACTCGGGCACTTCGCCATCAATAGCCTGCCGAAATGCCCGCCATGGCCTCGCCGGAGCTTCCATAAGAATGGATGTTCGATTTTCGTGTCAAGCGCACCACGCGGCACTCACGTCATCTACGCCGTCCGGCGACACTGCCGCGACCGACAGCCGGGGTTGGCCTTGTTCAGGGGCAGGCCCGGCCCTTCCGGCCATGAGCAGTGATGACGATGTCCTCCTCACGGAGCAGCCGGCCCACTACCACGCGGTGGCGGCCGAGTACCACCACCCCTATACGGAACGGGAAGAACTGCGGCGGCTGCCGACCGTGGTCGACGGCCTTCCGGTCGGCGAAGACGTGCCGGAGCCTGCCTGCGAAACGGGGCAATGGACCGTGGGACTCGCCGCCCGGGCCCGGTAGGTGACAGCCGTCGACGCGGCGGCCGAGGTACTGGCCATCGCCTGTGCGCGGGTTCCCTTCCTCAATGTCCGGTTCCTTCAGGCCGACCTGTTCACGTTGCGGCCGTCGCGGCGCTACGACACGGTGTTCTTCGCCTTCTGGCTCTCCCACGTTCCGCCGGCGCGGTTGCCCGAGTTCTGGAGCACCGTCGCCGCCTTGCTCGCATCGGGTGGTGAAACGATCTCCGTCGACGACGGACCGGCCGCTGTCGCAGGCGAGGACGGCGTAACGGACGGCCCTGTCCCCACGGTGCTGCGCCGACTCGACGACGGCCGTCAGTACCGCGTCGTGAAGGTGTTCCATGACGCCCGGACCCTCGCGGAAGACCTCACGGCCCTGGGCTGGGCGGTCAGGGTCCGGTCCCTGGAGGGAGGCATCGTCGGCATCGCGGAACCACCGGCCGACCCCATCTGCCCCTGCGTATTCCTCAAGGAACCGAGAACCCTACTTCCGTCGGCGTACGGCCGGTGTCTTCGGTCGTACGACGACTGCGCGGCGAGTTCCCGCGAGGCTCGGGCCATGACCCGGGCCATGAAGAACCACGTACGCCCCGCCGAGCGTCTCTGCCATGCGACCGGTGCCCTGCTCATCCTCTCGGGGTTGGTGCATCTGGTGGTGTTCGCGGTCGACGGCGGCCCCTGGTACGGGCCCGTCTCCTGGCGCAAGCCCGTCACGTTCGGGCTCTCCTTCGGGGCGACGCTGATCGCGGTCACCTGGGTGACGTCGTATCTGCGTGTCGGGGCCAGGCTGCGCACCGTCCTGCTCGTCGTGTTCGCCGCCGACTGTGTGGTGGAGGTCGGCGGCATCACCCTTCAGGCGTGGCGCCGGGTGCCGTCGCACCTCGACACGGAGACGCCCTTCGACACGGCGGTGTCCATGACGCTCGCGGTGGGCGGCGCTGTCCTCGTGGTGCTGCTCACCGTGTTCGCGGTGGCGTCCTTCCGGCACCGGCCGACGGGTCCCACGGGGATGGCGCTCGCGGTGCGTTCCGGGTTCGCGATCCTGCTCGTCGCGCTGGCCTCGGGCGCCGCGATGATCGCGCGCGGGGTGGTCCTCGCCCGAACCGGTCACCAGGAGGCGGCGTACCAATCGACGGCCCCGCTCAAGCCGTTGCACGGGGTGAGCCTGCACGCCGTCCTGGTCCTGCCGGCCCTGGCCTGGCTGCTGTCCCGCACGTCCTGGAGCGAGGTGGTACGGCTGCGGGCCGTGGCGGTGGCCGTCGGCTGCTACGCCGTCGCGGTGGCCGGGGCGGGAGTGTGGGCGGTGTTCACGTACTGACCGCGACACCCCGGTGTTCTCGCCGGATCGTCCCTCAGGAGGAGTCGTCTCCGGAGTCTCTCGGTTCGGAATCGGTAGCTCCGGAGTGCCTTCGGCCGGAGTCGGCCCCTGAATCAGCCGGTCCGGAGTCGGTCTGTCCGGAGTCGGTGGCCTCGGAATCGGCTGTCCCGGCAGAGCCGGTCGTCGTGTGCTCCGCAGCCCCCGACCGCCGCTCCCACAACCCCCGCGCGCGAGTCAGCAGACCGGACCCACCGGACCCTCGGGTGGTCCGGTGCCCGTGCACCCGGGGATCGTCCGTCACGGCGTACCGCTTCACGTACGCCCCGAGGAACGCCTGAAGCGTGGCCACGGCCGGAATGGAGATCAGCGCGCCCACGGCACCCAGGAGCGCGGTGCCCGCGATCACCGAACCGAAGGCGACCGCGGGGTGGATGTCGACGGTCTTCGCGGTCAGCTTGGGCTGCAGCATGTAGTTCTCGAACTGCTGGTAGACCACGACGAAGATCAGCACCCACAGGGCGTACCAGGGGTCCACGGTGAAGGCGATCAGCATGGGCAGAGCGCCCGCGAGATACGTGCCGATGGTCGGGATGAACTGGGAGACCAGGCCCACCCAGACGGCGAGCACGGGCGCGTACGGGATGCCCAGTGCCTGCAGCAGGACGTAGTGCGCCACTCCGGAGACCAGCGCCATCAGACCGCGGGAGTATATGTAGCCGCCGGTCTTGTCGACGGCGATCTCCCACGCGCGCAGCACCTCGACCTGCCGGGCGGGCGGCAGCACGGAGCACAGCGCGCGCCGCAGGCGCGGTCCGTCGGCGGCGAAGTAGAACGAGAACAGACCGATCGTCAGCAACTGGAAGAGTCCGCCGAGGACCTGGGTGGACACGTCCAGCACGCCGGTGGCGCTGTTCTGCACGTACTTGCGCAGCCAGTCGGAGTGGAGCAGCCCCTCCTGGATGTCGACCCGTTTCAGGTCGGTGTGGAAGTGCCCGTTGACCCAGTTGATGACGGAGTCGAGGTAGTTCGGGAAGTCCTCGATCATCTTGATGATCTGGCCGGCGAGCATCGAGCCGAGCAGGGTGACGAACCCGGCGCTCACGATCAGCAGGCCGAGGAAGACCAGGAAGGTGGCCAGCCCCCGGCGCATGCCGTAGGCGGACATCCGGCTCACCGCGGGCTCGATGGCGAGCGCCAGGAAGAACGCGATGAGGATGTTGATCAGCAGCCCGATGAGCTGGTGGAAGGCCCAATTGCCCAGCTGGAACACGGCGACGAGGGCGAGCGCCAGGACCATGGCGCGTGGCAGCCAGCGTGGCATGCCGGTGCCCGGCGCGGCGCCGTCGGCCGGGAGCCGGGTCGGCGGCGGCGTACCGAACGGGGATGCCTGCGGGGCGTCGTGCCCGGTCTCGTCAGTGGATGCCACGGGGCAAGTCTCGCCTACGCCACTGACAACCGGTCACCGGCGTCGATCTTCGTGACCGATCAGCGACTTTCCTGCGGAACGTTCATGACCGCGCAGACCACGCGCCACACGTCCTTGGCCTCCCAGCCCGCGTCCAGCGCCTCGTGCACCGTCCGCCCGCCGAGTTCTGTCATCACGTGATCGCGCGCGAAGCTCTCGGCGTATCCCGCGCCGAAGTGCTCCGTCATCCGCTGCCAGAAGACCGTCAACCGCATGACACCAGTATCCCGCCCCTGAGAGTGGGCCCGGGCCGGGACCGCCTGCCGAGACCGCTTTCCGTCCTACGGTCTTACGCATGGCCGAAACAGGAGCATCCCCACTCCCCCCGACGCCCCCGGCGCACTCCCTGCTCTTCCGCGCCGAGCACTTCGTCTGGCTCACCGCGCGCGTGCTGGAGCAGCGCCTCTTCGCATACCACTTCCTCAACGGCGAAGCCGATCCGGTGGAGACAGCGCTGGACGCGTTCCGCAACGAGGACGGCGGGTACGGGCACGCGCTGGAACCCGATCTGCGCGGCCCGGTGAGCCAGCCGCTGCACACCGGTCACGCGCTGCGTGTCCTGGACTCCATCGGGCGCTGCGGCGGACAGCGGGTGGAACGTGTGTGCCGCTATCTGACCTCGGTCTCCACGGCCGACGGCGCCCTGCCTACGATCCTTCCCGGCCAGCGCGGCTATCCGACGGCGCCGTTCGTGCCGATCGTGGACGACCCGCCGAGCGAACTCCTCGCCACCGGGCCGGTGGTGGGCCTGCTGCACCGCAACGAGGTGTGGCACGCCTGGCTGTTCCGGGCCACCGACTTCTGCTGGCAGGCCGTGGACTCCCTGGAGAAGTCGCACCCCTACGAGATCGAGGCCGCCGTCGCCTTCCTGGACTCGGCGCCCGCCCGCCCGCGCGCGGAGGCCGCCGCCGACCGGCTCGGCCGCCTGGTGCGCGAACACCGGCTCGCCGCCCTCGACCCGGAGCGCCTGGAGGCCTACCCGGTCGCCCCGGGGTACGCGCCGGGCGAGCACCACTTCCCGTACGACTACGCGAAGACGCCGAGTTCCCTCGCGCGCGCGTGGTTCACGGACGACGAGATGGCCCGCTCCCTGGACCGTCTGGCGGCCGGCCAGCAGGAGGACGGCGGCTGGCCCATCCGTTGGCGCCAGTGGGCGCCGGGCATCGCCCTGGAGGCACGCCCCATGGTAACGATCCAGGCGCTGCGCACGCTGAAGGCGTACGGCCGCTCCATCGGCTGACTCCGGGGCTGCCTCAGCCGCCCATGGCCCGCACACCCGCCGTCACCAGTACGGCCGCCGCGACGACGAGCAGGAAGGGTGCCCGCAGCACCAGCGCCACGATGGCGGCCGCGAGCCCCGCGGCCCGCGCGTCGAGCACGAGCGCGTGCCCGTCGGCGAAGGTCTGCTGGGCCGTGAGCGCGGCGAGGAGGGCGACCGGCAGCAGGGCGGCCAGCCGCCTGACCAGCGGTCGTTCGAGCGCGCCCGCGGGCACGAGCAGACCGGCGAGCTTGACGACGTAGCAGCCGAGCGCGGTCGCCGCGATCGCGATCCAGACGGTCAACGGTCTTCCTCCTGTGCGTCGTTACGTGTGCCGGTCTGCCGACGGCCCGCTGCGTAGAGGGCGATGGGCGCCGCGAGAGCGGCCGCCAGGACAGGCACACCGGCCGGCAGTACGGGCAGCAGCCCCAGTCCCAGCAGGACCGCGAGCGCGGCGACGGCCCGCTCGATGGTGGTCCTGAGCATGGGCGCGAGCAGTGCGAGGAAGACGGCGGGCCCGGCCGCGTCGAGACCCCAGGCGTCCGTGTCCCCGATGGCCTTGGCACCGAGCGCGCCCAGCAGCGTGGTGAGGTTCCACAGCAGGTACAGGGTGAGCCCGGTGACGGTGAACCCGATCCGCGCGGCTCGCCGCGTGGGCTGCGCGAGGGTGACGGCCGTCGTCTCGTCGATGACCCACTGGGCGGCGAAAGGCCGCACCGCGCGCGGGAGGGCCAGCAACTGCGAGAGGCGCAGCCCGTAGAAGGTGTTGCGCACCCCCAGGAAGAAGGCGCCCGCCGCCGCGGTGAGCGGATTGCCGCCGGCAGCGAGCGCTCCTACGAGCGCGAACTGGGAGGCACCGGTGAACACCAGGAGGCTGAGTGCGCAGGTCTGCAGCAGGGAGAGCCCGCCACCGGCCGAGGTCACCCCGAAGGCGAACCCGGACAGCCCTACGGCGACCCCGACTCCGAGGGCGTCCCGTACGACGGCGGAGTCCGGCTTTCCCCCGGCGTCGGAGTGCGGTTCTCCTCCCGTTCCGGCGCGTATGTCTTCTGAAGCGATCTGTTCTGCCACGTGTCCGACGGTAGGAGCAGTCGCGACCCCGCGTCTTGTACGTTCTTGCGCTCCCGCTGGTACGCGCCCGGGGGCACGCCCACGATCCGGGCGAAGTGCCGGTTGAGGTGCGGCTGATCCGTGAACCCGACGGCGACGGCGGCCTCCGCGGGTGCCGTACCCGAGTCCAGGAGTTGCCGTGCCCGGCGCACCCGGGCGTCGGTCAGCCAGGTGTGGGGCGGCATCCCGTAGACGCCGCGGAACGCGCGCAGCAGCGCGAACGGACTGGTTTCCAGATCCCCGGCGAGCTGCTCCAGGGTGGGCGGATCCGCCATCCGGTCCTCCAGCACGGCACGCGCGCGTGCGGCGACCCGGCCGCCCGCCGTGCGTACGGCGCGCTGCGGCAGCGATCCCCCGTTCAGCCGGAGCAGCCTGGTGACGGCGATCCGCAGCAGGGTGTCGGCGGCGAGCGCGTTGCTCTCCTCGGCCGCGCGCAGGATCTGATGGACGAGTCCGGCGGCGTAGGGGTCGTCGAGCACGGGGCTGATGAAACCGGGTGTGCCGCTGATCGAGGTGGTCTCGGCGGCTATCGCTGCCACCACCTCGGGCGACGGGTAGACCGCCCCGTACCGCCAGCCCTCCGGCACGCCCGCCCGGCCGGTGTGCGGAGTGTCCGGATTGACCAGCGCCAGAGCCCCCGGCCCGGCGGACACGTCACCCCCGCCGTGATGGAACACCTCGACGCCGTCTGCGATGGCGGCGATCACGAAATTCTCGTGCGTGTGCCGTACGAACGTCTTGCGGATGTACCGGGCCCGCAGCAGGTCGACGCCGGGCAGCTCCGTGTACCGCCAGTGCCTCGCCCGCTCGCCCGAACCTGCCATACGGCCATTCTCCGCCACGCGGGCAGCAGCCACAGAAACCGTCCTGCAAACCGTCGCCGGAGAATTCCCGCAGGTCAGATGCATTGTCAGTGGTCGGGTGCAGGATGGACGCATGGTCAGCTCCGCACACCGAGCCCTCGACGGCTTCTCCCCCGCGACCCGCGGCTGGTTCACGGGGGCGTTCTCCGCGCCCACCGCGGCCCAGGCGGGCGCGTGGCGGGCCATCGGCGAGGGCTCGGACGTGCTGGTGGTCGCCCCGACCGGTTCCGGCAAGACGCTGGCCGCGTTCCTCGCCGCGTTGGACCAGCTCGCCGCGACACCGCCGCCCGCCGACCCGAAGAAGCGCTGCCGCGTCCTGTACGTGTCTCCGCTGAAGGCCCTCGCGGTCGACGTGGAGCGCAATCTCCGCAGCCCGCTCACCGGTATCCGCCAGGAATCCGTCCGCCTGGGCCTGCCCGAACCCGAGATCAAGGTCGGCATCCGCTCCGGCGACACCCCGCCCGCCGAGCGCCGCGCCCTGTCCACCCGCCCGCCGGACATCCTGATCACCACCCCGGAGTCCCTGTTCCTGATGCTGACGTCGGCCACGCGTGACGCGCTGACCGGCATCGAGACGGTGATCCTGGACGAGGTGCACGCGGTCGCGGGCACCAAGCGGGGCGCGCATCTCGCGCTGTCCCTGGAGCGGCTGGACGAGCTGCTGCCGAGGCCGGCCCGCCGTATCGGCCTGTCGGCGACGGTGCGTCCGGTCGACGAGGTCGCCCGCTATCTCTCCCCGCGCCGCAAGGTGGAGATCGTCCAGCCGAAGTCGGGCAAGGAGTTCGACCTCTCCGTGGTCGTTCCGGTCGAGGATCTGGGCGAGTTGGGCGGCTCCCCGGTGGCCGACGGCAGCGAGGGTGCGGAGAAGCCGTCGATCTGGCCGCATGTCGAGGAGCGCATCACCGACCTCGTCCAGGCCCATCGTTCAACGATCGTGTTCGCCAACTCCCGCCGTCTGGCGGAGCGTCTGTGCAACCGGCTCAACGAGATCGCCTACGAGCGGGCGACCGGCGAGCCCCTGGACGAACACCATGCACCGGCCGAGCTGATGGGCGGCTCCGGCGCGGCCCAGGGTGCGCCCCCGGTCATCGCGCGCGCCCACCACGGCTCGGTCTCCAAGGAGCAGCGCGCCCAGGTCGAGGAGGACCTCAAGGCGGGCCGACTGCCCGCCGTGGTCGCCACGTCCAGTCTGGAGCTGGGCATCGACATGGGAGCCGTCGATCTCGTCATCCAGGTGGAGTCCCCGCCCTCGGTGGCCTCCGGCCTCCAGCGCGTGGGCCGCGCGGGACACCAGCTCGGCGCGGTCTCCACAGGTGTGGTCTTCCCCAAGTACCGGGGTGACCTCGTCCAGGCCGCCGTGGTCACCGAGCGGATGCGCACGGGCTCCATCGAGTCCCTGAAGGTCCCCGCCAACCCTCTGGACGTCCTCGCCCAGCAGCTCGTCGCGATGACGGCGCTGGACACCTGGCAGGTCGACGACCTGCTCGCCACGGTCCGCCGCGCCGCGCCCTTCGCCTCGCTCCCGGAGTCCGCGTTCACAGCCGTGCTGGACATGCTCGCGGGCCGCTACCCGTCCGACGCCTTCGCCGAGTTGCGCCCGCGCGTGGTGTGGGACCGCATCGCCGGCACGATCACCGGCCGCCCCGGCGCGCAGCGTCTCGCCGTCACCTCCGGGGGCACGATCCCCGATCGCGGTCTCTTCGGGGTCTCCCTCGCCGGCGCCGACCCCAAGAAGGGCGGCGGCCGGGTCGGCGAGCTGGACGAGGAGATGGTCTACGAGTCCCGGGTGGGCGACGTCTTCACCCTCGGCACCAGCTCCTGGCGGATCGAGGACATCACCCGCGACCGTGTCCTGGTCTCCCCCGCGCCGGGCGTCCCGGGCCGGCTCCCCTTCTGGAAGGGCGACCAGCTGGGCCGCCCGCTAGAACTGGGCCGCGCGGTGGGCGCGTTCCTCCGCGAGGTCGGCTCGCAGCCCAAGGAGGACGCCCGCCTGCGCCTCCTCGCCGCGGGCCTCGACGCCTGGGCCGCGGAGAACGTGCTGTCGTACCTGGCGGAACAGCGCGAGGCCTGCGGCCACATCCCGGACGACCGCACGATCGTCGTGGAGCGCTTCCGCGACGAGCTCGGCGACTGGCGCGTGGTCATCCACTCCCCCTTCGGCGCCCAGGTCCACGCCCCCTGGGCCCTCGCCCTGGGCGCCCGCCTCTCCGAGCGCTACGGCATGGACGCACAGGTGATGCACGCCGACGACGGCATCGTCCTGCGCCTGCCCGACGCCGACCTGATGGGCCTGGACCTGCTCGACCAGGAACCCACGAAGGCAGGCACGGAGTACGACGCCGACCAGGCGCCCGTGGGCGCGGCGGATGTCGCCTTCGACAAGGGCGAGGTCGATCAGATCGTCACCGACCAGGTCGGCGGCTCGGCCCTGTTCGCGGCCCGCTTCCGCGAGTGCGCCGCCCGCGCGCTGCTGCTGCCACGCCGCAACCCCGGCAAGCGCACCCCGTTGTGGCAGCAGCGCCAGCGCGCGGCCCAACTGCTCCAGGTGGCAAGCGAGTTCGGCTCGTTCCCGATCGTTCTGGAGGCGGTCCGCGAATGCCTCCAGGACGTCTTCGACGTCCCGGGCCTCACCGAGCTGATGGGCGACCTGGAGTCCCGCAAGGTGCGACTCGTCGAGGTCACCACCCCCGAGCCGTCCCCCTTCGCCCGCTCCCTCCTCTTCGGGTACGTCGCCCAGTTCCTGTACGAGGGAGACTCACCGCTCGCCGAGCGCCGCGCCGCCGCCCTGTCCCTGGACTCCCGGCTGCTGGCCGAGTTGCTCGGCCAGGCGGAACTGCGCGAACTCCTCGACGCCGAAGTACTCACCGAGCTGGAGCGCGAACTCCAGTGGCTCACCGAGGACCGCCGCATCAAGGACGTCGAGGGCGTCGCTGACCTGCTGCGGCTGCTCGGCCCGCTCACCGACGCCGAGTTGGCCGAGCGGGGCGCCGCACCGCAGTGGGCCCACGACCTCGCTTCCGCGCGGCGCGCGATCGGGGTCCGTATCGGCGGTGCCGACCACTGGGCGGCGATCGAGGACGCCGGCCGACTGCGCGACGCGCTCGGCACGGCGCTGCCCGTCGGTGTCCCCGAGGCCTTCACCGAACCGGTCAAGGACCCGCTCGGCGACCTCCTCGCACGCCATGCCCGCACCCACGGCCCGTTCACATCGGCCACGGCAGCCGCTCGCTTCGGGCTCGGCGTGGCGGTCACGGACGGCGCGTTGCAGCGGCTAGCGGCGAACGGCCGCGTCGTACAAGGGGAGTTCCACCCGGCCGGTATCGGTCAGGAGTGGTGCGACGCGACAGTGCTGCGGCGCCTGCGCCGCCGCTCTCTGGCCGCGCTGCGGCACGAGTTGGAGCCGGTGCCGCCGGCCGCGCTGGCGCAGTTCCTCCCCCAGTGGCAGCACATCGGCAAGGGTCATGGGCTGCGCGGCATCGACGGACTGGTGCGCGCCGTCGAACAGTTGCAGGGCGCCTCCGTGCCCGCGTCGGCCCTGGAGAAGCTCGTCCTGCCGTCCCGCGTGGCGAACTACGCGCCCACCATGCTCGACGAACTCACCGCAGCCGGCGAACTGGTGTGGGCGGGCGCAGGCTCCCTCCCCGGCAAGGACGGCTGGATCTCCCTCTACCTGGCGGACGCGGCCCCCCTGCTCCTCCCGCCACCGCACCCGCTCGAACTCACGGCACTGCACCAGTCCGTCCTGGACACCCTCTCCGGCGGCTACGGCCTCTTCTTCCGCCAGATCGCCGACCAGGTCCGCGCGACCACCCACCCCGACGCCACCGATCCCCAACTGGCCGACGCCGTCTGGGACCTGGCCTGGTCCGGCCGCCTCACGAACGACACGCTCACCCCCATGCGCTCCCTGCTGGGCTCCGGCCGCACGGCGGGTTCCACGGCCCACCGCGCGAAACGCACGGTCCCGCGCGGGCGCTACGGCTCCCTCACCGCCGCCGCGCGGCCCGCCTCACGCACCGGTCCGCCGACTGTCGCCGGCCGCTGGTCCCTGCTCCCCGCCCACGAGCCGGACCCGACCGTGCGCGCCCACGCCCTGGCGCGCACCCTGCTCGACCGGCACGGCGTGGTGACCCGGGGTGCGGTCGCCGCGGAGGGCGTGGAGGGCGGGTTCTCGGCGACGTACCGCATCCTGTCCGTCTTCGAGGAGAGCGGTCAGGCGCGGCGCGGGTATGTCGTGGAGGGCCTCGGCGCCGCCCAGTTCGCGATGGACGGCGCGGTGGACCGCCTCCGCGCGGTCGCCAACGCCCGCGACCGGGGCGACGACCTGCCCACACCGGACACCACGGACAACGATCCCTACGGCTTCGGGACCCTCGGCGGCTCCTCAACAGCGGCCTCCGGTTCCACCGGCCGCTTCACGGCGGCCCCGACCACCTACGACTCCCGCGACAACCGCGGTCGGCACGCCCCGTCCGATCCTCACGCGCCCACCCCCTCCGGAGTTCACGACTTCGCCGACGCCTTCGGCCCGTTCACCGACTTCGACGACCTCGACGACACGGACACACCGGCCGGACCCACGTCACGGCACCAAGGCTCCCCTGCCTCCCACCCCCCGTCCCCGGGCGACTACGTCTCGCCCCGCGACTTCCCCACCCCGGCACCCCTGACCAACAGCAGGTCCTCCTACCACCGTCCCTCCCTCGTCACCCGAGCCGTGGTCCTGGCCGCCGCCGACCCTGCGAACGCGTACGGCGCCGCCCTCCCCTGGCCCGAGCCGCCCACCGGGGCCGGACACAAGCCGGGGCGGAAGGCCGGCTCGCTCGTCGTACTCGTCGACGGTGAGCTGACGCTGTACATGGAGCGCGGCGGCAAGACCCTGCTCGCCTGGCCCTCCGCACCGGACACCACGGCCACCGAAGACCCACGCCTGCAAGGGGCCGCCGAAGCCCTCGCGGCAGCGGCCCGAGCCGGTTCGCTCGGCACGGTCACGGTGGAGCGCGTCAACGGCGCCTCGGCCCTGACCTCCTCCATCGGCACCCTCCTGGAAGGAGCGGGCTTCATCGCGACACCGCGCGGCCTGCGCCTGCGCGCATGAGCCGAACCGACCCTCACCACCGCATGCCACCCTTGCCCCATGCCTGAAGGCGACACCGTCTGGCAGACCGCGAAGCGCCTCCACACGGCCCTCGCGGGCAAGGTGCTGACCCGCAGCGATCTCAGGGTTCCCAAGTACGCCACGGCGGACCTCACCGGCCGCACCGTCCTGGATGTCACACCCCGCGGCAAGCACCTGCTGACCCATGTCGAGGGCAATCTCACCCTCCACTCGCACCTGCGCATGGACGGCACCTGGCGGGTGTACGCCAATGGTCAACGCTGGAGCGGCGGCGGCCCGGCCCACCAGATCCGTGCGATCCTCGGCACCGCCGACCGCACGGCCGTCGGCTACCGCCTCCCCGTCCTGGAACTCCTCCGTACCAGCGAAGAACACCGCGCCGTCGGCCACCTCGGCCCCGACCTCCTGGGCCCCGACTGGAACCCCGTGCAGGCGCTGGCCAACCTCCTCGCCGACCCCACCCGCCCCCTGGGCGAGGCCATGCTCGACCAGTGCAACCTGGCGGGTATCGGCAACATCTACAAGAGCGAACTCTGTTTCCTCCTCGGCGCCACCCCCTGGCTCCCCATCGGCGCCCTGCCCGCCGACCGCGCCGCGAAACTCCCCGCCATCGCCAAGCGCCTCCTGGAAGCCAACCGCGACCGCCCGGTCCGCAACACCACAAGCAACATCACGAACGGTTCCGCGAACCGCGCCACAGGCGGCCCCCACACTCCCGACCTGTTCGTCTACGGCCGCGCGCCCCGCCCCTGTCTGCGCTGCGACACCCCGATCCGCACGGCCGACCAGGGCGACGGCTCACGCGAGCGCCCCACCTACTGGTGCCCGACCTGCCAGGTGGGACCGGCGCCGGGCACCTCCCCACCTCGCGGAACTCAGCACCGTACGACTAATTGACGACCCGTCAGAAACCCTCGTACCGTCGCTGCATGCCCGTCAAGGCGTACGACCTCACCGGACGCACCGCTTTCGTCACCGGCGCCGCCAGCGGTATCGGCCGCGCGTCGGCCGTGCTGCTCGCCGAGGCGGGTGCCACCGTGCACTGCGCCGACCGTGACCCGCAGGGACTGCACGAGACGGCGACCCTGATCAAGGACAAGGGCGGCACCGCCCGCACCCACCACCTCGACGTCACCGATCGCGCACAGCTCCGGCAGGCCGTCGAGTCCTGCGAGGAACTGCATGTGATGGCCGCGGTCGCCGGGATCATGCACAGCAGCACAGTGCTGGAGACCCGGGACGAGGATCTAGACCGGGTGCTGAACGTCAACTTCAAGGGAGTGCTGTACGCCTGCCAGGAGGCGGCTCGGCTGATGCTCGACAGCGGCACCCGGGGCAGCATCGTCACCATGGCCTCCGGCGCGATCGACACCGGAGGGTCCGGGCTGCTCTGCTACAGCGCCGCGAAGGCGGCCGTCGTCCAGCTGACCAAGACGCTGGCGACGGAGGTCGGCCGGCACGGCATCCGCGTCAATGCCGTCGCACCGGGCTGGATACGCACACCGATGACCGATCACCACGAGGGCGAGGCGCAGGCCCGTACCGAGGCGCTGATGGCCCGGCTGTCGCCACTGGGCCGGGTAGGTGAGCCGGAGGACATCGCCCAGGCCGTGCTGTATCTGGCGTCCGACGCGTCGTCGTTCACGACGGGTCAGATCCTCCGTCCGAACGGGGGCGTGGCGATGCCGTGGTGAGGGACACCGTCCCAGCGGCCGACGTCCGCCAGGCCTCCCTCCACCGCCCCGTGGCCACGGCTCCCGCCGCTCGTGCCTTGGGCATGCAGTGCACCGGAAGCAGACTCAGCCCCCACCCCCCGGCCGCGACCGCCCCCTCCAGCGCACCCGCGTGCGGCGTCAGGACAAGCCGCAGCACGGCCCACCACCACAGCGCCCCGAGTCCCAGGGCAGCTCCCCAGCGCGCTGTCCGCCACGCCATGGCCACCACCTCCAGCCGGACGCCAGACCGCCGCGGTCACCCGCGAGGGGGTGCATCGACGGCACACGGACGCGCCACCCGCCTCAACCATGACCGCACCGAGCCACACCGGCAAACGGAGCCGCACAAGGCACCCGGAAACACGAAAGACCCCGACCGCACCTCTCCAGCTCTCACTGGAGAAGCCCCGGCCGGGGCCCTCAGCACATCCTCAGTGCGGGTCAGCGCCGCATCGGCTCAGACCAGCGTCATCGTCACGCGGCGACCACGTCCACCGCCTCGGCGGGGGCCTTGATGGTCACCCGTTCCGGTGGCACACCGGTCACCGACACGGAACCCAGCATCGGGCGTACCGACGTGGGCACGGAATCGGTGGCCGCAGCAGACTGGGCCAGCTCGGCGAGAGCGAGCTCGTCGCTCACTTCCCGCATGAGCTCGGACATCCGTACGTCCAACGCGTCGCAGATGGCGGAGAGCAGTTCAGAGGAAGCCTCCTTCTGCCCCCGCTCCACCTCGGAGAGATAGCCGAGTGAGACTCGGGCGGACGAGGAGACTTCGCGCAGAGTACGGCCCTGGCGCTGGCGCTGCCGACGCAGCACGTCACCCAGCAGGCGACGGAGCAGAATCATCGGTGGCTCCCTCCTCGGACCGCGTAGCCGCATCCTTCTCGCCCCACCGTACCGCCTTGCGCCGCGGCCGTGCGGGGAGCGATGTCGTGTTCACTCAGGGCTGCAAACATCAAAACCCCCCGTTCTGTTCCGTATCCTGTGCCCGCTCATTTCCGGTCTGTTCGCTCACGAGCCGCTCCAGAAGCAGCGCGAGTACGCTCCGTACACTCTCCATACGAATTTCCGCCCGGCCGCCGTTCAACCGCAGCGCGGCCACTTTCCCGCCACCGGCGGCACCCGAATCCGGACCAAAGGGCCCGTCCACGGCCACGAAAACTGTGCCCACGGGCTGCCCGTCCTGGGGCTCCGGGCCCGCCACACCGGTCGTCGCGATACCCCAGTCGGCGCCCAGCGCCTTCCGCACGCCGGCCGCCATCTGGGCCGCGACCTGCGCATCCACCGCGCCCCGCTCGGCCAGCAGAGCGGCGTCGACACCGAGCAGCTGGTGCTTCAGCTCGGTGGCGTAGGCGGTGACCGAACCGCGGAAGGCCTTCGAAGCTCCGGGCACCGATGTGATCTCCGCCGCAACCAGACCACCGGTGAGCGACTCGGCGACAGCGAGCGTCGCACCGCTCACGGTCAGTAGTCGCACCACTTCAGTGGCCGTGGAATTCACGCTTCCGTCTCCTCCGACGCCGCCATGCGCTCGGCGATTCCCTGCCTGCGCAGCACAATGGCCTGTCTCACATAGTCGAGCCCGGTCAACACGGTCAGAACGACCGCCACGGCCATCACCCAGAACCTCAGGGTGGCCAGCCACCCCGTGAGCGCCAGCACATACATCCCTACGGCCACGCCCTGCGTGAGCGTCTTCAGCTTGCCGCCGCGCGACGCGGGAATGACGCCGTACCGGATGACAAGAAAACGCAGCAGCGTGATCCCGAGTTCCCGGCCGAGGATGACAATGGTCACCCACCACGGGAGGTCACCCAGCGAGGACAGACAGATCAGCGCCGCGCCCATGATCGCCTTGTCGGCGATGGGGTCGGCGATCTTCCCGAAGTCGGTGACGAGGTCGTAGGTACGCGCCAGGTGACCGTCGAACAGGTCGGTGATCATGGCGATGGCGAACGCCGCCCAGGCGAACGAGCGCATCGCCGGGTCGTACCCGCCGTCGGCCAGCATCAGGGCGACGAAGCCGGGGACGAGCAGCAGCCGGAGCATGGTCAGGAAGTTGGCGATGTTCCAGACGCTCGCCTGGTTGACGGCGGCGGCGACGACCTTCGCGCCGCGCGCCGGCCTCGGGCCACCGGGTACACCCGAGGCGCCGCCCTGGACAGCATCGGACGGGGTACCACCGGAGACACTGCCCGACATCGCACCGGAAGAGGCGCCACCGGAGGCCGCACCGGAACCCGCGCTCGCGGGCGCGCCGTTCGCGCTGGAGGTGCCACCCGCCGCCGATGCCGGGACTCCGGTCATCTGCCCGCCTCCTCACTACACGCGAGCGAGCCCAGGAGCGGCTCGGCCACCAGGTCGACACCTTCCGTACCGACCACCTTCGCCTCGACCATACGGCCGACGCTCAGGCCTTCGCCGCTCGTGAGAAGCACCTGCCCGTCCGTCTCCGGCGCCTGGTGCTCGCCGCGGCCGTGGACGCCGTCCTCGGAGTCCACCGACTCCACCAGCACGTGCACGGTCTCGCCGACGCGCTCCTCGGCACGCTGCGAGACGAGTTCCTCGGCGAGGCGCGAGATGTGCGCGAGCCGCTCGTCCACGACGTCCTGGTCGAGCTTCTTGTCGTACGTCGCCGCCTCCGTGCCCTCCTCGTCGGAGTAGCCGAAGACGCCGATGGCGTCCAGTCGCGCGCCATTCAGGAAGCGCTCCAGTTCGGCGAGGTCGGACTCGGTCTCGCCGGGGAAGCCGACGATGAAGTTCGAGCGCACGCCGGCCTGCGGGGCCTTGGAGCGGATGGTGTCGAGCAGTTCGAGGAAGCGGTCGGTGTCGCCGAAACGGCGCATGGCGCGCAGCACGTCGGGGGCGGAGTGCTGGAAGGACAGGTCGAAGTAGGGCGCGATCTTCGGTGTCGAGGTGAGCACGTCGATGAGCCCGGGGCGCATCTCGGCCGGCTGGAGGTAGCTGACGCGCACGCGCTCGAGGCCGTCGATGTCCGCCAGTTCGGGCAGCAGCGACTCCAGGAGGCGGATGTCGCCCAGGTCCTTGCCGTAGGACGTGTTGTTCTCGGAGACCAGCATGATCTCCTTGACGCCCTGTTCGGCCAGCCAGCGCGTCTCGTTGAGCACGTCGCTGGGGCGGCGGGAGATGAAGGAGCCGCGGAAGGACGGGATGGCGCAGAAGGAGCAGCGCCGGTCGCAGCCGGAGGCGAGCTTCACCGAGGCGACCGGCGCGCCGTCCAGGCGGCGGCGCAGGGGCGCGCGCGGGCCCGAGGCGGGCGCGAGGCCGTCCGGGAGGTCGGCCGGGCCGTGGCCGGGCAGCGCCACGTCGGCGGCGGACTCCTGCCGCTCGGCGGGGCTGATCGGCAGCAGCTTGCGGCGGTCGCGCGGGGTGTGCGAGGCGTGGATGCCGCCGTTCAGGATGGTCTGAAGGCGGTCGGAGATGTCGGCGTAGTCGTCGAAGCCGAGCACTCCGTCGGCCTCGGGGAGCGCCTCGGCAAGTTCCTTGCCGTACCGCTCGGCCATGCAGCCCACCGCCACGACGGCCTGCGTTCTGCCATGACCCTTGAGGTCGTTGGCTTCCAGGAGGGCGTCTACGGAGTCCTTCTTGGCGGCCTCGACGAAGCCACAGGTGTTGACGACGGCGACGTCCGCGTCCTCGGCGTCCTCCACGAGTTGCCAGCCGTCCGCCTCCAAGCGGCCTGCGAGCTCCTCCGAGTCCACCTCGTTACGGGCGCAGCCAAGAGTGACGAGTGCGACGGTACGGCGTTCAGGCATGGGCTCAAGACTACTTCGTCCCACTGACACCCCACGTCGAAGGGGTTGGCCGATCTTGGCCAACCCCTTGAACATCATCCCGTGGGACCGCTTGCCGGTCCGCTCATCCGACCTCGGGGTCGCCCTTCGTGTACGTGAGGCGCTCCACCGCTCCGGGCTGGAAGTCGTCCTCGATCTTCTTGCCGTTGACGTAGAGCTGGATCGCACCGGCGTCGCCGAGGATCAGATTGACCTTCGAGCTGTCCTGGAAGGTCTTGGACTCGCCCTTCTTGAGCAGTCCGTCGAAGAGCATCCGGCCGTTGTGGTCCTTGGCGGAGATCCAGCTGCGGCCGTCGACCGCAGTCACCTGGACCGTCACCTTGTCCTGCGGAGCGGCGGCGATGGCGCTGTCGGAGGGGTCGGACTTGGGGGTGGCGGAGTCGGTGTTCGAGGGGGTCGGCTTGGCGGGTTTGCTGGCGCTGGGCGTGGCTCCCTGGGCGACCTGCGACTTGGCGTCGCTGCCGCTGTCGCCGCCCTTGAAGGCGGTGAATCCGACGAAGCCGACCACCGCGACGATCGCGGCGACCATGGCAGCGGTCCAGTTGGGCCCGCGTCGCTCCGGACGGATGCGTTCCGCCTCGAAGAGAGGCGCCGCCGGCGTCGGAGCCGGGCGTCCGCCGTGATCGTCGTCGTAGCGCGCGAGGAGCGGGGCGGGATCGATGTGGACGGCCCTGGCGAGGGTCCGGATGTGCCCGCGCGCGTAGACATCACCGCCGCAGGGCGTGAAGTCGTCGGCTTCGATGGCGTGCACGATGGCGATGCGGACCCGGGTGACACTGCTGACGTCGTCGACGGTCAGCCCGGCGGCGATACGAGCCTGTTGCAGGGTTCGGCCGACGGAAGGGCGGGCTGCTTCCTCATGACCGTCTTCGGAGCGACCGTCTTCGAACGGAGACTCGTCTTGAGGGGAGTTGCCGATGGACACGGGGGCGCCTTTCGAGCGTGTAGCCGCCTGTGCTGGAGGTTCAGTCTAGGGGGGGTATGAAAGGGTGGGGCAACCGGGCGGTCGGACTTTGTACGCCATCGGTATGGCCGGACAGGCCGATGGCGGGCCAGACACGGACCCCGTGCTGGGAGCCCCATCTGTCCTCTCGCTCAACTTGACGTACGGCAAAGGGAAACGGTTGCCCGACGATCTCTAACGGGTGAGTCACGGCCGGTCGCACCCCTAGGGGAACCGCCTACCCACTCCTAGCCCTCGGACTCACCGCGGATGACCGCGAGCACGCCGTCCAGCTCGTCACCCTTCACCAGAACGTCACGCGCCTTGGACCCCTCACTGGGCCCGACGATGCCCCGGGACTCCATGAGGTCCATGAGCCGCCCCGCCTTGGCGAAGCCGACGCGCAGCTTGCGCTGGAGCATCGAGGTGGACCCGAACTGCGTGGACACGACCAGCTCGGCCGCCTGGCACAGCAGATCGAGGTCGTCGCCGATGTCCTCGTCGATCTCCTTCTTCTGCTTGGTGCCAACGGTGACGTCCTCCCGGAAGACCGGGGTCATCTGGTCCTTGCAGTGCTGCACGACGGCGTGGATCTCGTCCTCGGTGACGAAGGCGCCCTGCATACGGGTGGGCTTGTTCTGACCCATCGGCAGGTACAGCCCGTCGCCCTTGCCGATCAGTTTCTCGGCGCCGGGCTGGTCGAGGATGACCCGGGAGTCGGCGAGCGAGGAGGTGGCGAACGCGAGCCTGGAGGGCACGTTCGCCTTGATCAGACCGGTGACGACGTCCACGGAGGGGCGCTGTGTCGCGAGCACCAGGTGGATGCCGGCCGCGCGCGCGAGCTGCGTGATGCGCACGATCGAGTCCTCGACGTCGCGAGGCGCGACCATCATCAGGTCGGCCAGCTCGTCGACGATCACAAGGAGGTACGGATACGTCTTGAGCTCCCGCTCGCTGCCCTCCGGCGTCTTCAGCTTGCCGTCGCGGATCGCCTGGTTGAAGTCGTCGATGTGCCGGTACCCGAAGGCCGCGAGGTCGTCATACCTGAGGTCCATCTCGCGTACGACCCACTGGAGCGCCTCGGCGGCCCGCTTCGGGTTGGTGATGATGGGCGTGATCAGGTGCGGGATGCCTTCGTAGGCGGTCAGTTCGACGCGCTTGGGGTCGACGAGGACCATGCGGACGTCCTCGGGAGTCGCGCGGCACATGATCGACGTGATCAGGCAGTTGATGCAGGACGACTTGCCGGATCCGGTGGCACCGGCCACCAGGATGTGCGGCATCTTCGCCATGTTGGCCATGACGTAGCCGCCCTCGACGTCCTTGCCGAGCGCCACGAGCATCGGGTGATCGTCCTCGGCCGCGTCCGCGAGACGCAGGACGTCTCCTACGTTGACCATCTCCCGGTCCGTGTTCGGGATCTCGATGCCGACCGCGGACTTGCCGGGGATCGGGCTGATGATCCGCACATCGGGGCTGGCGACGGCGTAGGCGATGTTCTTGGTGAGGGCGGTGATCCGCTCGACCTTGACTGCGGGGCCGAGCTCCACCTCGTAGCGGGTGACCGTGGGGCCGCGCGTGAAGCCGGTGACGGCTGCGTCGACCTTGAACTCGGAGAAGACGTTCGTCAGGGAGGCGACCACGGCGTCGTTCGCGGCGCTGCGCGCCTTGCCGGGGCCCCCGCGCGTGAGGAGGTCGAGCGAGGGCAGCGAGTACGTGATGTCGCCGGAGAGCTGGAGCTGCTCGGCGCGCGGCGGAAGGTCGCGGGGCTCCTCCGGGGGCGCCTTGGTGAGGTCCATGACCTCGGCCTTGAGCTTCTCCTGCTTGGGGCGCGCGGCGGGGGCCGGGACGGGTGTCGGGGTGGTGTCCTCGCGGTCGCCTCCCACCCGTACGCCCTGGGTGAGGTCTGCGACGATCGGCGAGGGCGGCATGCCGTGCAGGACGGCCCCGTCGAGCGCGGCTGCGGCGGCCGCTGCGACGTCCACGGCGTCCATGGGGCGGTGCATGTCGGGCTGGGGCACCGCGGAGCGCCTGGGGCGGCTCCGGCGCCTGCTGAGTGCCTCCTGCTCTGCGCTCTCGGGGTCGTACGCCTCGGGGTCGCTCCCGCGCTTGCGGGGGCGCGCGGGCAGCGCCTCACGCCACTGCTCGTCGTAGCGCTCGTCGTCCTCGCCGAACTCGTCCTCGTCGTCGGGGTCGTGGACGATGCCCAGCTTCACCCCGAGCAGCCGCAGGCGCTGCGGGATGGCGTTGACGGGTGTGGCCGTGACGACCAGCAGCCCGAAGATCGTGAGCAGCACGAGCAGGGGTACGGCGAGCACTTCGCCCATCGTGTACGTCAGCGGGGTCGCCACACCCCAGCCGATGAGGCCGCCGGCGTCCCTTATCGCCTGCATGCCGTCGCTGCGGGCGGGCGCGCCGCAGGCGATGTGGACCTGGCCGAGCACGCCGATGACAAGCGCGGACAGGCCGATCACGATGCGGCCGTTGGCCTCGGGCTTCTCCGGGTGCCGGATGAAGCGCACGGCGATCACCGCGAGCAGTATCGGCACGAGCAGGTCGAGGCGGCCGAAGGCACCCGTCACCAGGATCTCGACGAGGTCGCCGACCGGGCCGCGCAGATCGGCCCAGGTGCCGGCCGCGACGATCAGGGCGAGGCCGAACAGCAGCAGCGCGACGCCGTCCTTGCGGTGGGCCGGGTCGAGGTTCTTCGCGCCCTGCCCTATGCCGCGGAACACGGCGCCGACGGTGTGTGCGGTGCCGAGCCAGATGGCGCGCACGAGCTTGACGATGCCACCGGTGGGGCTGGGCGCGGGCTTGGGCGCCGGGCGGGCGGTCTTCTTGGCGACCGCCTTCTTCGCCGGCGCCCTTTTCGCGGCGGCCTTCTTCGCCGGAGCCTTCGCCGGAGCAGCCCTCTTGGCGGGCTGCTTCTTGGCTGCGGAGGGACGTGAGGCCATAGGTGTGAGGTTACCTGTGGAGAGCGCAGGGGACACGTGTGCCCACTGCTTCACCCGTTCGTGTCGCCCGTACGGGACGAGAGAACTGACGTGCGCTCACGCACAACTGCGCCCGCGGCGGACGTCAGTTCTGTGACGGGAGCGAAGGTGCTCCGGTGCCGGTGCCCGGCTCCAGGGCGTCGAGTGCCCTGCGCAGCCCGGTGAGTTTGCGTTCGAGATGGGCCGCGGTGGCCACGGCCGCCGCGTCCGCCGACTCGTCGTCGAGCTGCTTGGACAGCGCCTCGGCCTGCTCCTCGACGGCCGCGAGCCGCGCCGACAGCTCGGCGAGCAGTCCGGCCGGTTCCTTGGCCGCACCGACCGCGGGCTTGCCGCCGCCCTCCAGCTGGAGCCGCAACAGCGCTGCCTGCTCCCGCAGTTGGCAGTTCTTCATGTACAGCTCGACGAAGACCGAGACCTTCGCGCGCAGCACCCACGGGTCGAACGGCTTGGAGATGTAGTCGACCGCGCCCGCCGCGTAACCCCGGAAGGTGTGGTGCGGGCCGTGGTTGATCGCGGTGAGGAAGATGATCGGGATGTCCCGGGTCCGCTCCCGTCGCTTGATGTGCGCGGCGGTTTCGAAACCGTCCATGCCCGGCATCTGAACGTCCAGCAGAATGACCGCGAAGTCGTCCGTGAGCAGTGCTTTGAGCGCTTCCTCCCCGGACGATGCCCGAACCAGTGTCTGATCGAGCGCAGAGAGGATGGCCTCCAGCGCCAGCAGATTCTCCGGCCGGTCATCGACCAGAAGGATCTTGGCCTTCTGCACCATGGCCCGCCCTCCTCGCCCCGGATGTGCACCGGGCGCCGCCCCAGAGGACGGCTCTCTTGCGCCGCCCGTCCTTGTGCCGGTCATGGTAGCCGCACCCCGCCTGTCGCCACACCCTGTCACCACGATGTCACTGTGCACGAAGCAGAAACGTAGCGGGAGACCAGAAGGTTCCCCGAATCCCGTGCTTCTACACGGCTTCGGACACACTGAGTCAGCAACTCCGTGTGCACACCGGACGTTCCCCGCACCGTTCCCACCGCTTTCCCGTCAGGCCCGGTCGTTTCCCTCACTCCGGACGCATCCACTGCTCCATCACCGACAGCAGGTGATCGGGATCGACCGGCTTGGTGACGTAGTCCGAGGCGCCGGACTCGATCGCCTTCTCGCGGTCGCCCTTCATCGCCTTCGCGGTCAGCGCGATGATCGGGAGCCCGGCGAACTGCGGCATCCTGCGGATCGCCGTCGTCGTCGCGTATCCGTCCATCTCGGGCATCATGATGTCCATCAGAACGACCGTCACGTCGTCGTGCTGTTCCAGGACTTCGATGCCCTCACGGCCGTTCTCCGCGTACAGCACGGACAGCCCGTGCTGCTCCAGGACGCTCGTCAGCGCGAAGACGTTGCGGATGTCGTCGTCGACGATGAGCACCTTCTCCCCGTTGAACCGGATGCCCCGGCGCGACGCGGGCGCCGCCTCCTCGGCGGCCCACTGGTCCCGCACAGTCTGCCCCAGCTGCGGCGCGGACCGCTCGATAGCGGACACGGCCCTGCGACGCCTCCTGAAGAGCGCGGCGGCACCGTTCTGCGTCTCGTGGTACGACTTCACCTCGGCCGGCGTCTCGATGTCCACCTCGCTCCGGTCCGACAGCTCGGCGAGCTCCGCGGCGGACGACGCCACGAGGTCGCCCGCCTCCAGCGCGGGCAGCTGCTGGTAGCCCTGCGGGGGCAGTTCGCTCGGGTGCAGCGGCAAATACAACGTGAACGTGGAGCCGCGTCCCGGTTCGCTCTGCGCGAAGATCTCACCGCCGAGCAGCTGCGCGATCTCCCGGGAGATCGACAGCCCGAGGCCCGTACCGCCGTACTTGCGGCTGGTCGTACCGTCAGCCTGCTTGAACGCCTCGAAGATGACCCGCATCTTGCTGCCCGCGATCCCGATCCCGGTGTCGGTCACCGAGAAGGCGATCAGGTCGGCGTCCGCGTCCCGCAGCGAACCGGCCTCCAGGAGTTGCTCCCGGATCGCCACCGGTACGTCCGCGCCGGCCGGTCGGATGACCAGTTCGACCGCTCCGGAGTCGGTGAACTTCACCGCGTTGGACAGCAGGTTGCGCAGCACCTGGAGCAGCCGCTGCTCGTCGGTGTGGAGCGTGGCGGGCAGTTCCGGCGACACCCGGACCGACAGGTCGAGGCCCTTCTCGGCGGTCAGCGGGCGGAAAGTGGCCTCTACGTAGTCGACGAGTTGGACGAGCGCGATGCGTGTCGGGGAGACGTCCATCTTGCCCGCCTCGACCTTCGACAGGTCCAGGATGTCGTTGATCAGCTGGAGCAGGTCGGACCCCGCGCCGTGGATCGTCTCGGCGAACTCGACCTGCTTCGGGGAGAGGTTCCCCTCCGCGTTGTCGGCGAGCAGCTTGGCCAGGATCAGCAGCGAGTTGAGCGGTGTGCGCAGCTCGTGCGACATGTTGGCGAGGAACTCGCTCTTGTAGCGCATCGACACGGCAAGCTGCTCGGCGCGTTCCTCCAGGACCTGCCGGGCCTCCTCGATCTCGGTGTTCTTCACCTCGATGTCCCGGTTCTGCTGGGCCAGCAGCTCGGCCTTCTCCTCCAGTTCGGCGTTGGACGACTGGAGTGCCTTCTGCCTGTTCTCCAACTCGGCCGACCGCTCCTGGAGTTGCTCGGTCAGCTCCTGGGACTGCTTCAGCAGCAGCTCCGTCTTGGTGTTGACGGAGATGGTGTTGACGCTGGTCGCGATCATCTCGGCGATCTGGTTGAGGAAGTCCTTCTGGATCTGTGTGAAGGGCGTGAAGGAGGCCAGCTCGATGACGCCGAGCACCTTCCCCTCGAACAGCACCGGCAGCACGATCACCTGCGCGGGCGGCGCCTCCCCGAGCCCCGAGGAGATCTTCAGATAGCCGCTGGGCGCGTTCTCCACGAGGATCGTGCGCCGCTCCTGGGCGGCTGTCCCGATCAGCGCCTCACCGGGCCTGAACGACGTCGGCATGGAGCCCATCGAGTAGCCGTAGGACCCGAGCATGCGCAGTTCGTACGCCTCCTCGCCCTCCGCGTCCGCCAGGGGCAGCGCGAGGAAGAACGCGCCGTGCTGCGCGGAGACCACCGGTGTCAGCTCGCTCATGATCAGCGAGGCGACGTCGTCCAGGTCGCGGCGGCCCTGCATCAGCGCGGAGATGCGGGCCAGGTTGCCCTTGAGCCAGTCCTGCTCCTTGTTGGCGATCGTGGTGTCGCGCAGGTTGGCGATCATCTTGTTGATGTAGTCCTGGAGTTCCTGGATCTCCCCGGACGCGTCCACGTCGATCTTCAGGTTCAGGTCGCCCCGGGTCACAGCGGTCGCCACGCGCGCGATGGCACGCACCTGGCGGGTCAGGTTCCCGGCCATCTCGTTCACAGACTCGGTGAGGTCGCGCCAGGTGCCGTCGACGTCACGCACACGTGCCTGGCCGCCGAGCTGGCCCTCGGTGCCCACCTCGCGGGCCACTCGGGTGACCTCCTCGGCGAAACTGGACAGCTGATCAACCATGGTGTTGATCGTCGTCTTGAGTTCCAGGATCTCGCCGCGGGCGTCAATGTCGATCTTCTTGGTCAGGTCGCCCTTGGCGATGGCCGTGGTGACCATCGCGATGTTGCGCACCTGGCCGGTCAGGTTGGACGCCATGCCGTTCACCGAGTCGGTGAGGTCCTTCCAGGTGCCCGCCACACCCGGCACATGCGCCTGGCCGCCCAGGATGCCGTCCGTGCCCACCTCGCGGGCCACCTTGGTGACCTGGTCGGCGAACGAACTCAGCGTCTTCACCATGGTGTTGAAGGTGTCGGCGAGCTGCTGGACCTCGCCGCGCGCCTCGATCGTCACCGTCCGGGTCAGGTCGCCGTTGGCGACCGCCGCCGCGACCTGGGAGATGTTCCGCACCTGCATGGTCAGGTTGTTGGCCATCAGGTTGACGTTGCCGCTGAGATCCTTCCAGATGCCCGTGATGCCCGGCACATGGGCCTGGCCGCCCAGGATGCCCTCGGTGCCCACCTCACGGGCCACGCGGGTCACCTGCTCGGCGAACGAGGAGAGTTGATCAACCATGGTGTTGACCGTCGTGACGAGCTCAAGGATCTCGCCCTTCGCGTCAACAGTGATCTTCTTGGACAGGTCGCCCTTGGCGACGGCGGTCGTGACCTCGGCGATCTGGCGCACCTGGATGGTCAGGTTGTTCGCCATGAAGTTCACCGACTGCGTGAGGTCCTTCCAGGTGCCGGAGACACCCTGCACCTCGGCCTGACCGCCCAACTGCCCCTCGGTGCCCACCTCTCGGGCCACTCGCGTGACCTCCTCGGCGAACGAGGACAGCTGGTCGACCATCGTGTTCAGGGTGTTCTTCAGCTCCAGGATCTCCCCGCGCGCGTCCACGGTGATCTTCTGGGACAGGTCACCCCGGGCAACCGCGGTAGCGACCTGCGCGATGTTGCGCACCTGGGCGGTGAGGTTGCCGGCCATGCCGTTCACCGAGTCGGTCAGGTCACGCCACACACCGGCGACACCGGGTACCTGCGCCTGGCCGCCGAGCCGGCCCTCCGTGCCCACCTCGCGGGCCACCCGGGTCACCTGGTCGGCGAACGCGGACAGTTGGTCGACCATCGTGTTGATGGTGTTCTTCAGCTCCAGGATCTCGCCGCGCGCGTCCACGTCGATCTTCTGGGACAGGTCGCCCTGGGCCACCGCCGTCGTCACCTGGGCGATGTTGCGCACCTGGGAAGTCAGGTTCCCGGCCATCGAGTTGACGGAGTCGGTGAGTTCCTTCCAGGTGCCCGAGACGCCGTCCACGCGCGCCTGGCCGCCGAGCCTGCCCTCAGTGCCCACGTCCCGGGCCATCCGGGTCACCTGGTCGGCGAACGACGACAGTTGATCGACCATCGTGTTGACGGTGTTCTTCAACTGAAGCATCTCGCCGGACACGTCGACGGTGACCTTCTGCGACAGGTCGCCGTTGGCCACGGCCGTCGTCACCTGCGCGATGTTGCGCACCTGACCGGTGAGGTTGCGGAATGCGGTGTTGACCGAGTCGGTCAAGTCCTTCCATGTACCGGCCGCGCCCGGCACCTGCGCCTGACCGCCCAGCTCGCCCTCGACACCGATCTCGCGCGCCACGCGCGTGACCTCGGCACCGAACGAGGACAGTTGATCAACCATCCCGTTGACGGTGTTCTTCAGCTCCAGCATCTCGCCGGCCACGTTCACGGTGACCTTCTGGGACAGGTCACCGCTCGCCACGGCGGTCGTCACGGCGGCAATGTCCCGCACCTGGATCGTCAGGTTCCGGAAGACCGTGTTCACCGAGTCGGTGAGGTCCTTCCACGTCCCCGCCGCACCCGGCACGTTCGCCTGCCCGCCGAGCTGCCCCTCGGCACCGACCTCGTTGGCCACGCGCGTGACCTCGTCCGCGAACGTACGTAGCGTCTCGGTCATCTGGTTGATCGTCTCGGCGAGCTGGGCGACCTCGCCCCGCGCCGACACGGTCACCTTCTGCGACAGGTCACCGTTGGCGACCGCCGTCGTCACCTGGGCGATCCCGCGCACCTGGGCCGTCAGGTTGCCGGCCATGATGTTCACCGAGTCGGTGAGGTCCTTCCACACCCCGGCCACACCTGGCACCTGCGCCTGACCGCCGAGTTCGCCCTCGGTACCCACCTCGCGGGCGACTCGCGTCACCTCGGAGGAGAACGAGGACAGCTGGTCCACCATCGTGTTGACGGTGTTCTTCAGCTCCAGCATCTCGCCGGCGACATGAACGGTGACCTTGCGTGACAGGTCGCCCTTGGCGACCGCCGTGGTCACCAGAGCGATGTCCCGCACCTGGGCCGTCAGCCGGTACGCCATCGTGTTGACGGACTCCGTGAGGTCCTTCCAGGAGCCGGACATGCCACGCACGCGTGCCTGCCCGCCGAGCTTGCCCTCGGTGCCCACCTCGCTGGCCACGCGCGTGACCTCGTCGGTGAACGTCGACAGCTGGTCGACCAGATTGTTGACGGTCCGCCCGACCTTCAGGAACTCCCCGCGCAGCGGATGCCCGTTCCCGTCGTCCTGCGCCTGCGTCCGCAGCTCCATGCGCGGCGACAGGTCACCCTCCGCCACCGCGGAGAGCACCCGCCCGACCTCTGAGACGGGCCGTACAAGGTCGTCCACGAGCGCGTTGGAGGCATCGATGGCCGAGGCCCAGGAACCCTCGCAGGCGGCCGTCTCCAGCCGCTCCGTGAGCTTTCCCTCACGGCCCACCACGCGCCGCACCCGCGACAGCTCACCCGTGAGGTGCAGATTGCGGTCGGCCACCTCGTTGAACACGGCGGCGATCTCCGACATCACGCCGTCGCCGGACACCGTGAGCCGCTTGCGGAAGTTCCCGTCCCGCATGGAGACGAGAGCCGTCAGCAGCCGGTCCAAGGACGCCGCGTCCACTTCCGTGGTCCCGTTGCGCGGTTTGCGCTGGTTCTTCAGGGACTGTCCGCCTTTCGCGCGCGTCTTGGTGGCCCGCGTCGCTGCGCCAGACTCCACTGTGTCCCTCCCGCAGGGGTCGACCGTTACTGCTGTGCTTGGGTGCTACTGCTCGGCGTATCAGTTACTGCCGCGTATCTCTGCCCGGTTTACCGGGCTTCAACAGGACCTGTCGCCCTCCGTACACAGAAGACGCCCAGCCTGCCCGGACCTTCACCAGAATCCTGCCCAGTGTTTCACCCTGCCTGAACCAGGCCATAACAGTTCGGCAGCTTCGCACATCGTCCGCACACCCTCCGGACGGAAACACCGCGACCGGCATCCGCGTGGACGGTGAAGGTAAGTAACCTTGCATGCGGCTGTCCAGCCTCGCCGGTTCCGTCCGGCCTGGGCGGTGGCACGAGCACGAGCGGGCAGGCATCGGAGGGGCACCGCACCATGACCACCGGACTGCATCCTGGAGGAACGCCCCAGGATCCCCCGCCGACCGGGAACCAGCCGTTGCCCCGGCAGGCACCGATCGGCCATGGGCCCCTGCCCGCCGACAACAGGCCGAGGAGTTCTGTGATCACCGCGCGCGCGGCAGCCAGCTTCGAGCCCGTCGGACGATCGGTCGCCACCGCGCGGTCCTTCGTCCGCGACACCCTGCAGGGCTGGGGCTTCGCCGACATCGTCGACGACGCCGTGGTCCTCACCAGCGAGCTGGTGACCAACGCCGTGGTCCACGCGGGCACGGCTGCGGATGTTCTGTGCCTACGGAGTGACGACGGCGTGCGGATCGAGGTCGCCGACCACTACCCCGAACGCGAAATCCCCCTCCAGGGGGCCGCGATCACCATGAGCAGCCCCGACCGCGAGGGCGGCCGCGGCCTCCAGCTGTGCGCGGCCCTGGCCAGCCGCTGGGGTGTCGACTACACCCCCACACAGAAGCTGGTCTGGTTCCAACTCGACCTCCCCGCCCGCCCGGTGGGCACCCGCGCGGCCGGCCCGTCCCTGCCCGCCGCCCTGCTCCCGCTCGCCGACGGCAGGGTCCGCGTCGCGGTCGTCCAGATCGACCGTACGGGCTCCATCGCGTCCTGGAACGAGGACGCCGAGGAACTCTTCGGATACGCCGCCGAGCAGGTCACCGGCAAGCCCCTCACCGACCTCGCCGCCTGGCCGCACACTCCGGGGACCAGCACCGGCATCGCCGAGGCGCTGCGTCTCTCCCGCTGGGAGGGCAGTTACGGCGTCCGCGGCGCCGACGGCCGCGTGATCCCGGTGTACGCCTCCCACCTCCGCGTCCGTGACACCGGCGGCGAGCCGTCAACCGTGTGCCTCCTGGTGAGGGATCACGAACGCGCGGTTCTGCAGACCCCGTTGCGCGGCCCCGCCCCCGACGCGGCGTCCACCCCGGACGGCCAGAACGCCGATCCCTTCGAGGTGTTCATCGGCTCCCCCGCGCCGGACGACCTCGACGGCCTCCTCCAGCGCACGGTCGAACGCGCCCGCGACATGCTCGACGGAGACTCCGCCTTCCTTCTCCTCGCGACCGACGACGAAACGGAGTTGGAGGTCCGCGCCTCCACCGGCCTGCCCTCCGCCCGTCAGCGCTTCGCGCGCGTGCCCGTCGAAGCGGGCCCCGGTCGCTACGGCTCCGCCCGCATGCCGGCCGTCCACGAAGACCTCCAGGCCGTCCCGGGCGCCGTACCGCTCCTCAGCGGCACCGGAATGCGCTCGGTCGTCACCGTCCCCCTCAAGGTCGAGGGCCGCCTCACCGGCTCCCTCGGAGTGGCAGCCGAAGGCCCCAACAAATACTCGAACGAAGAAGCCCTTCGCCTCCAATTCGCCGCCGACCGCATCGCGTTGGCGGTCGAATCGGCCCGCCTGGGCGAACTGGAACGCCTGCGCCGCGGATCCCTCAGCTTCCTGGTGGAGGCCTCCGACCTCCTGGCAGGCACCCTGGACCGCGACCAAACCCTGGCCCTGATGGCCCAGATGACGGTCCCGACCCTCGCCACTTGGTGCGCGGTCTACACGATCGCCGACCAGGCCTCGGACCCGTACCTCTCGTACGTCCTGCACGAGGACGAGGAACTCATCGACGGCATCAAGTCGTTGCTCTCGAAGATCGCCCCTCCGGACCCGGTCCCCACCCCCGGCGCCCGCGTCTGGGCCGCCCCCGCCGAGGCCGCCCACCAGGCGGCCCTGCGCACCTCCATGCGCAGCCTCGGCCTCGGCGAACCGACCCGCCGCGTCAGCTCGGGCATCGGCCCAACTCTCGCCACCGCCTCGGCAGTCGGCGGCGAGACCGTGGTCCTCCCCCTGGTCGCCCGCAACCGCGTCATCGGCATGCTGACCCTCGGCAAGCCCACCGACGAACACTTCCGCCAGGAAATCCTGGAACTGGCCGAGGACTTGAGCCGCCGAGCCGCCCTCGCCCTCGACAACGCCCGCCTGTACTCGGAGCGCACGGCCATCAGCCAGTCCCTCCAGCGCAGCCTCCTGCCCCCCGACCTCCCGCACATCGAGGGCGTCGAGGTCGAGGTCATCTACCGCGCGGCCGGCGAGGGCAACGAAGTGGGCGGCGACTTCTACGACCTCTTCCCCATCCGCGACGGCGTCTACGGCTTCGCCATCGGCGACGTCTGCGGCACCGGCCCCGAGGCAGCCGCGGTCACCGGCCTGGCCCGCCACGCCCTCCGCCTGCTCGCCAGGGAGGGTTTCGGCGGCCCCGCGGTCCTGGAGCGCCTCAACTCCGCAATCCTCGACGAGGGCGCCCGCAGCCGCTTCCTGACCCTCCTCTACGGCGAGTTGTGGCCCCAGGAGGACGGCAGCGCCAAGCTGAAGGTGGTCTGCGCCGGCCACCCGCTCCCGCTCCGCCTGCGCCAGGACGGCACCGTCGAACCGGCCGCCGAACCCCAGCCCCTCCTCGGCGTCATGGACGATCTGGAGCTCTACGAGCAGACGGTCACCCTCGACCCGGGTGACGTCCTCCTGTGCGTCACGGACGGCGTCACCGAACGCCGCGAAGGCACCCGCATGCTGGGCGACGACGGCCTCACGGACGTCCTCACCACCTGCACGGGCCTGACGGCCGGCGCGGTCGCGGCCCGCATCATGCGCGCTGTCGAACGCTTCGCGTCGGACGCCCCCTCCGACGACATGGCCATCCTCGCCATGCGGGTCCCGGGCCTCCAGAAGGACTGACACCCGAACACGCAAAAGGCCCCGCCCAATTGGGCGGGGCCTTCAGTTAATGGAGCCCTCTAACGGAATCGAACCGTTGACCTTCTCCTTACCATGGAGACGCTCTACCGACTGAGCTAAGAGGGCCTGTCGCTTTCCCGAGGCTTCCCTCGCGGCGACGAAAAGAATCATACCCCGAACAGGCCCGTGCGCCCAACCACCGCCACCCGACCCCGACTCGGTCAGAAAGCGGGCTGCAGCAGTCCCCCGAGCGCGTTGCACGCAGAAACGATCCGCTGCATCTCCCGCTTCGTCAACGAAGCGTCGACCGGCAGCGCGAGCGTCTCGTCAGCGGCCCGCTCGGTCTCCGGCAGCGCCACACACCGCCGGAACTCAGGCAGCCGATGCACAGGCGTCTTCACCGGCACCCGGCACTCAACTCCCCTGCCCCGCACGGCCCGAGCGAAGGCGTCACGATCCGGCCGCCCGTTCCCCGGCACCCGCACGACGTACTGCTGGTAGGTATGCCCGTCCCCACCATCGGGCGTCCGCACCCCACGCAACTTCGCGTCAAGATAGGAGGCCCGCTCCCGCCGCTGAGCCACCTCGTCGTACGGCGCCTCGGACTCCCCCTGCTGCAACACCAGCAGCCCATGCCGCTGCCCGACCCCGAGCAGTCGCGCCATGTCAGCCGACCGACCGAATCGATGTACGACAACTATCGCCGCCGTACGCGGAGTTACGGCCGCTTCGACAGCGGACGCGTCGAGGCAGTACGTCACCGGATCTATGTCGGCGAACACCGGCAACCCACCCGCGAGAGTGACAGCCTCGGCGACTTCCACGTTCCCGAACGCCGGCACGACGACCTCGTCACCGAGTCCGACGCCTGCGGCCCTGAGCATTGCAGCAGTACCCATGCTCGGATGGTGATTGTGCGATGTGAACTTCAAGTGACGCCAAACAAAAAAGGGTTGGACCCCGAACCGAAGTTCAGGATCCAACCCTCTCAAATTTTGTTCGGCGGCGTCCTACTCTCCCACAGGGTCCCCCCTGCAGTACCATCGGCGCTGTAAGGCTTAGCTTCCGGGTTCGGAATGTAACCGGGCGTTT